>NZ_LZMJ01000048.1:0-144491 GCF_001665495.1 Rhodococcus sp. 852002-51564_SCH6189132-a | reverse complement strand
CCCCCCCCCCCGCCCCGCGCCACCCCCCCCCGCCCGCCCCCCCCCCCCCCCCCCCCCCCCCCCCCCCCCCGCCCCCCCCCCGCCCCGGTCCCCGCGCCCCCCCCCCCCCCCCCCACCGGCCCCGCCCCCCCCCCGCCGCCCGTCGGTGTTCGTCCGTCTCCCGCACTACTGATCCGGGGTGTTCCAGCCCACCCGGTCGACCTGCGACTGCGACAGGCGCGTTCCGCCGTCCGGCTCGACGTAGGTCTGATCGCCGCGCACCGTCAGTTCCCCGCCGACGGGCAGGGGGAGCGACGCGTCGATCGTCATCGACCCCTCACCGGCCATCGTGTACTGCTCGATGTCGAGACGGCCCTGCCCGTTCGGCAGCACCCAGGTGGACTCGCGCGGTGTCTGTTCAACCTTCACGTCGACCGTGATGCGGTCGTCCTCCCGCTCGACGAGCGTCGCCGTCCCGACCTGGTCGAGGGTGATGCCCGCGCTCATCACCTGCTGGTGGATCTCCCACACCGCGCCCACCCCGACGGCTTCCTCCGGGAACGAGACGATGCGATAGACGGCCTGGTAGAAGGCCTGCTCGATCGCCGACCGTGCGATATTCGCCGCATCGGGAGTGGGCTCGAGGCGCAGCGCACTGATCGCGCCGGTGGGGCCGATCGTCAGTCCGGCTCCGGAACCCTCGGCATCGGACAGTGCCGATCCGAGCGTCTCGTCCGGCGACGTCGCCGATCCGACGGTGATGTCGACCACGGTGCTCGGGTCCTCGTCGGAGACCGCCCGCTCGACCGTCGCCGAGAGCGGAAGGGTCAGCTCGGGAGTGGAGAAGTCCTGCTGCGGGTCGTCGCCGACGCGCTGGAAGACCTCGGACCGGGTGGTGAGGACGACGCCCTGCTGCACCCCGGCCTCCGGTACGAGCCGCACCACCGATCGGGGTTCGGCACCGGGGTCGAGCACTGTCGTGGTCACCGCCGACACCGGCACCGTCACCTCCGTCGATGTCGCTGCCGTGACGGCGGGCGCGCCATCCGAAGGACCACCGCAACCGGCGACGAGAGCGGAGAGGGACAGCACAGCCGCGAGGGCACACGGCCCCGAGCGGGGGAATCTGGACAGCGCAGGCACGCCACCCAGGGTAGCCACGACGGGAGGGGGAACCGCCGCGGTCGTCCGGTAGGGGATGATGGAGCGGTGACGAACGAAGCTTCCCGACCCGACCGCGACGCGGAGACGCCGGTTCCCGGTCGTGCCGACGAGCCGTCCCCCTCCGTCGGCCGCCGCATGCTGCGGCCGCTGCTGCTCGTGGCGCTCGTCGTCTACGTCGCGGATCTGGTGACGAAGGTGCTCGCCGTCCACTACATCGACCCAGTCGATCCGATCTCGATCGTCGGCGACACGGTCACCCTGACACTCGTCCGCAATCCCGGTGCCGCGTTCTCCATGGCCACGGGCATGACCTGGTTGCTCACGCTGGTCGCGATCGCCGTCGTCGTCGGCGTCGTGAAGATCGGCCGGACCCTGAGATCGAGGTGGTGGGCGCTCGGCCTCGCCCTCGTCCTCGGGGGAGCGCTCGGCAATCTCACCGACCGTCTGTTCCGCTCGCCCGGACCGCTGCAGGGCCACGTCGTCGACTTCGTGTCGGTCGGATGGTGGCCGGTGTTCAACGTCGCCGACTCGGCCATCGTGTGCGGAGCAATCCTGCTCGTGGCCCTGACCGTCTTCGGCGTCGAACCCGACGGCGGTGCCTCGAAGGGCCGGGACGCAGCGCCGGGTGCGGACGAAACGAGAAAGGAATCACACCAGTGAGGGAAACCCGCGCGATGCCCGTACCCGACGGGCTCGACGGGATGCGTGTCGATGCAGGCCTCGCGCGCCTGCTCGGTCTGTCCCGGACCGTGGTCGCCACGCTCACCGAGGAGGGCGCCGTCGTGGTCGACGGCGCTGCGGTGGGCAAGTCCGACCGACTGTCCGCAGGCTCCTGGCTCGAGGTGGAACTGCCCGAGCCGCCCCGCCCCCTGACCATCGAGGCCCAGCCCGTCGAGGGCATGGAGATCCTCTACGCCGACGACGACATCGTCGCGGTCGACAAGCCCGTGGGTGTCGCCGCCCACGCGAGCGTCGGCTGGACCGGACCGACTGTGATCGGCGGCCTCGCCGCCGCCGGCTACCGGATCTCCACGTCCGGCGCCCACGAACGCCAGGGCATCGTGCACCGGCTCGACGTGGGCACCTCCGGCGTCATGGTGGTCGCGACGTCCGAACGCGCCTACACCGTCCTCAAGCGCGCCTTCAAGGAACGCACGGTCGACAAGCGGTACCACGCGCTCGTCCAGGGGCATCCCGACCCGAGCAGCGGCACCATCGACGCACCGATCGGCCGCCACCGCAGCAGCGACTGGAAGTTCACGGTCACCGCCGACGGCAAACCCAGCGTGACGCACTACG
Organism: Rhodococcus sp. 852002-51564_SCH6189132-a; assembly: GCF_001665495.1. Taxonomy (NCBI): domain Bacteria; kingdom Bacillati; phylum Actinomycetota; class Actinomycetes; order Mycobacteriales; family Nocardiaceae; genus Rhodococcus; species Rhodococcus sp. 852002-51564_SCH6189132-a. The sequence goes on along the minus strand of NZ_LZMJ01000048.1, from coordinate 142,049 downwards.
ACACGATCGAGGCGTTCCAGGCCGCGAGCCTGCTCGACATCCACCTCGAGACCGGTCGGACCCATCAGATCCGGGTGCACTTCTCGGCACTGCGTCACCCCTGCTGCGGCGACCTCACCTACGGAGCCGACCCACGTCTCGCGGCGCGTCTCGGTCTCGAACGGCAGTGGCTGCACGCGTGCACCCTCGGGTTCTCGCACCCGACGCGCGGGCACTGGGTCGAGATCACCAGCAAGTACCCTCCGGATCTCGAACACGCGCTCGCCGTGTTGCGCAACGCCTGACCGATGGGACGTGTCCTGCCCTGGGCGTCGGTCGTCGTTCTCGTCGTCGCGGTGCTCGTCGCCGGGTGGACCTCACCGCCGCGGACGGCCCCCGTGGGGAGCGACACCCTCGGCCCCGACAACGGGGAAGCGGTCGCCGACTATCTGGCACGGGCCGCGGACAGCCTGAGCGAGGCGGCAACGGACGGAGACCTCGAGCACTGGGGACTGGTGTCCTTCACCGACGCCGTCGGCATCGACCGGGTAGTCGAACGCACCGACGAGGTGCGCGTGGCGCAGGTGCTGTTCCGCGTCCCGATCGACCGCGTCCAGACACCACTGGTGCCGGTCGCGGTGCCGGAGAACCCGGAGGCGGTGCGTCGTGCCCCCTCGGTCGCCGCGGGCCGGCTGAGCCTGGTGGAGTTCGGGACCGAACGCGCCGCGCGGGTCGGGGCGGTCTCCGCGCAGCGGCTCGCCGACGGCTGCGACTGCGTCGTCGCGGCGGTGCTCCGGGGTACTCCCTCACAGTTCCGGGCCGTCGCCGACGCCCCGGACGTGCGGGCCGTGGAGGTCCTGCCCGCAGACGCGATCGCGGGACGCTTCGCGGTGACCCCGCTGCTGCCCACCCACGTCGAGACGGTCGTGCCCGGCCCGGACGACGGGGAAGTGTGACGGTGCGGTGGATCCCGTCTCGGAACGACAGTGTCTCGGAAAGACAGTGTCTCGGAAAGACAGTGTCTCGGAACGACAGCGCACCGGCGGAGCCGTAGGGTGAGCCGGTGAGCGACTCGGAGGATCGGAACGACTCGGGGCAGCGGAACATCGTGCGCACCGGGGTGCTGTGCGGTCTGGGTGCCTACGGTTTGTCGGGACTGTTCCCCGCCTACTTCGGTCTGCTCGAACCCGCCGGCGCCGTCGAGATCCTCGCGCACCGCGTGCTGTGGACCCTCGTGCTCATGCTGATCGTACTGGGCGTCATGGGACGCCTCCGCACCCTGCGCGGCCTGTCGGCCCGCACCTGGGGCCTGGTCGCCGCGGCGTCCACCGCGATCGCGGTCAACTGGGGCGTCTACATCTACGGCGTCGTCTCGGGCCGGGTCGTGGAGACCGCACTCGGCTACTTCATCAACCCGCTCGTCAGCGTGGTGTTCGGTGTCCTGTTCTTCCGGGAACGATTGCGGCCGGCGCAGATCGCGGCGCTGGTGCTCGCGGTGTGCGCGGTGGTGGTCATCACCGTCGACTACGGCAGACCGCCGATCATCGCCCTGACCCTGGCGCTGTCCTTCGCGTCCTACGGGGTGATCAAGAAGATCGTGCCGCTCGATCCGCGCACGTCCCTGACAGGGGAGGGGATCGTCGCGGCCCCGTTTGCGCTCGGGTACGTGATCTTCCTCGCGGTGACCGGCACCGGCACCTTCCTCGGGCACGGCGTGGATCACACGGCCCTGCTCGTATCGGCGGGGCTGGTGACCGCAGTGCCGCTGCTGCTCTTCGGCGCGGCCGCACAACGGGTCCCGCTCGCGACACTCGGCATGCTGCAGTACCTCACGCCGAGCCTGCAGATGATGTGGGGTGTGGTGGTGCTCGGGGAGGACATGCCCGCCTCGCGGTGGATCGGTTTCGTCCTGATCTGGATCGCCCTGGCGGTGTACAGCACGGACGCGCTCGTGCGGGCCCGTCGTCAGCGTGCCGTGGTCACTGCGGAGCCTCGCGCGGCTTAGACTCGTCTCTGCCCACAGACATCCCGGGAGAGGCACGCGTGGCTGACTCGTTCGTTCATCTGCACACCCACACCGAGTACTCGATGCTCGACGGTGCCGCGAAGGTCGGACCGTTGTTCAAGGAGGCCGAACGGCTGGGGATGCCGGCCGTGGGCATGACCGACCACGGAAACATGTACGGCGCCAGCGAGTTCTACAACGTCGCCAAGAAGTTCGGCATCAAGCCGATCATCGGCATCGAGGCGTACGTCGCGCCGGAGTCGCGCTTTTCCACCAAGCGTGTGCAGTGGGGTGATCCCGGCCAGAAGTCCGACGACGTCTCCGGCTCGGGTGCCTACACCCACATGACGATGGTCGCCGAGAACTCGACGGGCCTGCGGAACCTGTTCAAGCTGTCCTCCCTCGCATCGATCGAGGGTCAGCTCGGCAAGTGGGCCCGTATGGACGAAGAGCTCATCGCCCACCATCACGAGGGCATCATCGCCACGACCGGCTGCCCGTCGGGCGAGATCCAGACGCGCCTGCGCCTCGGCCACGAGCGCGAAGCGCTCGAAGCCGCCGCGAAGTGGCAGGAGATCTGGGGCAAGGACAACTTCTTCCTCGAGCTGATGGACCACGGCCTGTCCATCGAGCGTCGTGTGCGCGAGGGTCTGATCGAGATCGGCCGCAAGCTCGACATCCCGCCGCTGGTGACCAACGACTGCCACTACGTCACCAAGGATGCGGCCGCGAACCACGAGGCGCTGCTGTGCATCCAGACCGGTAAGACCCTCTCCGATCCCACCCGGTTCAAGTTCGACGGCGACGGCTATTACCTCAAGTCGGCGCAGGAGATGCGCGAGCAGTGGGACCGCGAGGTGCCGGGTGCGTGCGACAACACGCTGCTCATCGCCGAGCGCGTGCAGTCCTACGAGGACGTGTGGACCCACCGCGACCGGATGCCGATCTTCCCGGTGCCGGAAGGGGAGACGCAGGCGAGCTGGTTGCACAAGGAGGTCATGCGCGGCCTCGACCGTCGCTTCCCCGCCGGCCCGCCCCGCGAGTACGTCGAGCGCGCCGAGTACGAGATCAGCGTCATCAACCAGATGGGCTTCCCCGCCTACTTCCTCGTCGTCGGCGACCTCATCAACCACGCCCGCGAGGTCGGCATCCGCGTCGGCCCCGGCCGTGGTTCGGCCGCCGGTTCGCTCGTCGCCTACGCGATGGGCATCACCAACATCGACCCGATCCCGCACGGTCTGCTGTTCGAGCGGTTTCTCAACCCCGAGCGCGTGTCGATGCCCGATATCGATATCGACTTCGACGATCGTCGCCGCGGTGAGATGGTGCGCTACGCCACCGAGCGGTGGGGAAACGACAAGGTCGCCCAGGTCATCACGTTCGGCACCATCAAGACGAAGGCCGCGATCAAGGACTCCGCGCGAGTGCAGTTCGGCCAGCCCGGATTCGCGATCGCCGACCAGATCACCAAGGCACTTCCGCCGCCGATCATGGCGAAGGACATCCCGGTCTCGGGTATCACCGATCCGAGTCACGAGCGGTACAAGGAAGCCGCCGAGGTTCGTCAGCTGATCGAGTCCAACCCGGACATCAAGAAGATCTACGACACTGCGCTCGGGCTCGAGGGCCTGATCCGCAACGCCGGCGTCCACGCCTGCGCGGTGATCATGTCGTCCGAGCCGCTCATGGACGCGATCCCGCTGTGGAAGCGCGCGCAGGACGGCGCGATCATCACCGGCTGGGATTATCCGTCCTGCGAGGCCATCGGCCTGCTGAAGATGGACTTCCTCGGTCTGCGCAACCTCACCGTCATCGGCGACGCGATCGAGAACATCAAGGTCAACCGCGGGATCGATCTCGACCTCGACACCCTCCCGCTGGAGGATCCGGCGACCTACGAACTGCTCGCGCGTGGCGACACGCTCGGCGTGTTCCAGCTCGACGGCAGCGCCATGCGCGACCTGCTGCGCCGCATGCAGCCCACCGGCTTCGAGGACATCGTCGCGGTGCTCGCACTGTACCGCCCCGGCCCGATGGGCATGAACGCGCACAACGACTACGCCGACCGCAAGAACGGGCGGCAAGAGGTCAAGCCGATCCACCCCGAGCTCGAGGAACCGCTGAAGGAGATCCTCGCCGACACCTACGGCCTGATCGTCTACCAGGAGCAGATCATGCAGATCGCTCAGAAGGTGGCCGGTTACTCGCTCGGACAGGCAGACCTGCTGCGTCGCGCGATGGGTAAGAAAAAGAAGGAGATCCTCGACGAGGCCTACGACGGCTTCGCGCAGGGCATGAAGGACAACGGCTTCTCGCAGGCGGCGATCACCGCGCTGTGGGACACCGTTCTGCCCTTCGCCGGTTACGCGTTCAACAAGTCGCACGCCGCCGGCTACGGCCTGGTCTCGTTCTGGACCGCCTACCTCAAGGCGAACTACCCGGCCGAGTACATGGCCGGTCTGCTCACCTCCGTCGGCGACGACAAGGACAAGGCCGCGGTCTATCTGTCCGACTGCCGCAAGATGGGCATCACGGTGCTGCCGCCGGACGTCAACGAGTCGCACACCAACTTCATGTCGGTGGGTGAGGACATCCGGTTCGGCCTCGGCGCCGTCCGCAACGTCGGCACGAACGTGGTCGCCTCGATCATCAAGGGGCGGGAGGAGAAGGGCCGCTACACCGACTTCTCCGACTATCTCAACAAGATCGACACCGTCGCGTGTTCGAAGAAGGTCACCGAATCCCTCATCAAGGCAGGTGCATTCGACTCGCTCGGACACCCGCGCAAGGGATTGATGCTCGTCCACGCCGACGCGATCGACGCGGTGATGAGCACGAAGAAGGCCGAGGCCATCGGCCAGTTCGACCTGTTCGGCGGCGACGACGCCGACGAGTCCGTCGCCGCGGTGTTCAACGTCCGCATCCCCGAGGAGGAATGGGACACCAAGCACCGCCTCGCCCTCGAACGGGAGATGCTCGGCCTGTACGTCTCCGGGCACCCGCTCAACGGCGTCGAGCACGTCCTCGCGTCCCAGGCCGACACCCAGATCCCCGCGATCCTCGAAGGCGCGCTCAAGGACGGCAGCCAGGTCACCGTCGGCGGCATCCTCGCCTCGGTGAACCGACGCATCAACAAGAACGGTCTCGCCTGGGCGTCCGCGCAGCTCGAGGACCTCACCGGTGGCATCGAGGTGCTGTTCTTCCCGCAGTCCTACGCCGTCTACGGCATGGACGTCGTGGAGGACTCGGTGGTGCTGGTCAAGGCCCGGGTGTCGATCCGTGACGACCGGATCTCCCTGATCGCCAACGATCTCGCTGTCCCCGACCTGTCGCAGATCGGGGTCGCGAAGCCGGTCTCGGTGTCGATGCCCACCCGGTTGTGCACCCCCGACAAGGTCGGTGCCCTCAAGAATGTGCTCACGCGCCATCCCGGTTCGTCCGACGTGCACGTGCGGCTCATCACCGGCAGCAAGGTCACCGTCCTCAAGCTCGACGACAGCCTGCGGGTCGAAGCGTCGTCGGCGCTCATGGGCGACCTCAAGGCCCTGCTCGGGCCGGGCTGCCTGGCCACCTAGCGGTCCGCCGCGCGGCGCGAGCCCTTCGGTGAGCGCCGCGCGGGAAGCCGGGGTCGGCCGGTGCGTCTAGGAACGGAGTGCGTGCTGCTGGATCCTGCGGACCCACCACACGACGACGGTGACCGCAGCGGCACCGATGACGGCGCTCTGGGCGCTGGTGGTGACGACGAGGACCACGAGCAGGGTCAGGAGACCGGCCGCGAGTGCTTCGAGCTTGTACAGGGGCCAGATCGTGCCGGCGATGTCCACACCGTCGGTGCGCTCACGGTGTATCCGGGGGTCGAGCACGGACATCGCGGTGCACCTCCTGTAGGCCGAGCGACTGTAGGCCGGGCGGAATTCTTTCTTCAGGATAGGCGCAGGGAAGAGTTCGGGCCACCGAACTCGACGATCGGGCGGCGACTGCTACAACGATTGTGTTGACTGGTCCGTATGCCACTGCACGGACAATACGAACCGAGTCCCGTCGAATGGAGCGCCAAGCAGGTCGAGGAGTACGAGTCGTCGGGCGGAACCCGCGGCACCACCCTCCAGGGTCGACCGGTCATCATCCTGACCACGGTCGGCGCCAAGTCCGGCAAGCTCCGCAAGATCCCTCTCATGCGGGTCGAGCACGAGGGTAGGTACGCCGCTGTCGCCTCGCTCGGCGGTGCACCGAAGCATCCCGTTTGGTACCACAACATCGTCGCGAACCCGCACGTCGAGGTCAGGGACCGCACCGAGGTGTGGGACATGACCGCCCGCGAGGTCCACGGCGAGGAGAAGGCGCAGTGGTGGGAACGTGCCGTCGAGGCGTTCCCGCCCTACGCGGAGTACCAGGAGAAGACCGACCGCGAGATCCCCGTCTTCGTTCTCGAACCGGTCGAAGGCCCGTAGACCGAGCACGCTCGGACGGACTGTGCTGCTACCCCCTCGATGCGGATCCCGCCGTGGTGGTCGAATCGGGGGAGTGGCAGCATTGACGGGTGACCTCCACTTCGCGAACAGCAGAACCGATGACTCTGACCGCCGTGCCCTGCGCGGCCGACATCGATGCGGCTGCCGAGCGAATTTCGGAGGCGGTCGACCCAACGCCGCTCGAGCGCAGCCCTCGACTCTCGGCGCTCGTAGGCGCCAACGTCTACCTCAAGCGGGAGGACCTCACCCGGGTGCGGTCCTTCAAGCTCCGTGGGGCGTACAACGCCATGGCGCAGCTCGACGCGGCCGAGCGCGCCGCGGGCGTCGTCACGGCCAGCGCCGGTAATCACGCGCAGGGTGTCGCCTACGCGTGCCGGGTGATGGGAATCCAGGGCCGGATCTACGTGCCCACCCGCACTCCCAAGCAGAAGCGCGATCGGATCCGTGTCCACGGCGGCGACAGCGTCGAACTCATCGGTGTCGGCGACACCTTCGACGCCGCGGCCGCAGCGGCAGCCGACGATGCGATCCGCACCGGTGCGACGATGATCCCGCCCTTCGACGACGCCCGCACCGCTGCCGGGCAGGGCACCATCGCGCGCGAGGTCCTCGAACAGCTCGACGGCGATCTCGACGTCGTGCTCGTCCCCGTGGGCGGGGGCGGCCTCATCGCCGGTGTCGCCGCCTATCTGCGCGAGCGGTCCCCACGCACGTCGATCGTCGGCGTCGAGCCGGCGGGTGCAGCGTCGATGACCGCCGCGCTGGTCGCGAGCGGTCCCGTCACGCTGCCGGAGGTCGAGCCGTTCGTCGACGGCGCTGCGGTCAAGCGGATCGGCGACGTCCCCTACGCCGTGGTCTCCGAACTCGGTGCCGAGGTCGTGTCCCATTCGAGCCTGCCGCTCGTGGCTACGCTGCGCCGGGAGGGGCTCGGCCGGGCCCCGTTCGGGATGACCCAGATCGACGAGGGTGCGCTGTGCACCACGATGCTCGATCTGTACCAGAACGAGGGCATCATCGCCGAGCCCGCCGGCGCCCTGTCGGTCGCTGCCCTCGAGTCGATCTCGGTGCAGCCCGGAGCGAACGTGGTGTGCCTGGTGTCGGGCGGCAACAATGACGTCTCACGCTACGGCGAGATCATCGAGCGGTCGCTCGTCCACCGCGGGCTCAAACACTATTTCCTCGTGGACTTCCCCCAGGAGCCCGGCGCACTGCGGCGGTTCCTGGACGAAGTCCTCGGACCGGACGACGACATCACCCTGTTCGAGTACGTCAAGCGCAACAACCGGGAGACCGGCGCTGCCCTCGTCGGTATCGAACTGGGTGCCGCGGAAGACCTTTCGGCTCTGCTCAATCGCATGGACGCGTCGCCGATCGACGCGCAGCGACTCGAGCCGGGGTCGCCGGCCTACCGTTATCTGACGTAACCGGGTGGCCCGGTCACGTCACGGTTGGTGTGCGGTCACCAGCGATTGCACACCAGCCATGGGCCCCACCAATAGCAGTCGGGCCGCCAGTAGTGGTTCCGGTGATGGTCGCGGTCGTACTTCTTGTCGTGATGGTTGTAGTTCTTGTCGTGATCGTGGTGGTCGTACTTTCCGTGGTCGTCGTGTCCTCCGCTGACATTCACGATCCCGGGTGCTGTGTCGACGGTGGGGGTCGCCGATGCGACTCCGGCGGGAGCGAGGACGAGGGCGGTGCTGAGGAATACACTCGCCAGAATCTTCTTGGGTTGCATGGTGATTCACCTCGAGAATTCGACGGTACTTGAGACGGTACTCGCCCACTCGTGGCATAATCAACGACTTTTTTCGCCTGACGAACGTTATCGGCGGGGCATCTCGGGAGCCTCCAGGATCGCGAAGGACCAGCCCGGGATCAACACTGCGGACTCGGTACGGTTGACCACCGGTTCGTCCCACCAGAGCAGTGGTTTCCCGCCGACCGGCACGGTGACGGGGTCGGGTCCGAGATTGCACGCCACGCGCAGCGCCCCGCGGTGCACGACGAGCCATTTCTCGTCCTCGTCGTACGTCACGTGCACGTGCTCGAGCCAGGGATCGGTGAGCTCGGCACGGTCCCGCCGGAGCGCGATGAGCGCGCGGTAGCACTCCAGCAACCGGGCGTGCCCGCCCTCGTCGCGTTCGTCCCAGCGCAGCTTCGAGCCGATGAAGGTCTCCGGAGCCTGCGGGTCGGGTACGTCGGCGGCGTCCCAGCCGTGTTCGGCGAACTCGCGCCGGCGACCCTCGACCACGGCCGCGGCGAGTTCCGGTTCGGGATGCGACGTGAAGTACCGGAAGGGTGTGCTCGCACCCCACTCCTCGCCCATGAACAACATCGGCGTGAACGGGGACGTGAGCACGAGCGCCGCCTTGAGGGCGAGCTGACCGGGCTCGAGATAGGCACCCGGCCGGTCGCCGAGCGCCCGGTTGCCGACCTGATCGTGCGTGCAGGTGTAGGCGACCAGACCGCTCGCCGGCGTGCGCCGGGTGTCGAGCGGGCGCCCGTGGACCCGGCCGCGGAAGCTCGAATACGTCCCGGCGTGGAAGAAGCCGTGCCCGAGCGTGTACGCGAGGCAGTCCAGCGAACCGAAGTCGCCGTAGTAGCCCTGCCGTTCACCGGACACCGCCGCGTGGATCGCGTGGTGGACGTCGTCGGCCCACTGCGCGTGCAGTCCGTATCCACCGCCGGGCCGGGGAGTGATCAGCTTCGGATCGTTGAGGTCCGATTCGGCGATCAACGACAGGGGGCGGCCGAGATGGGCGGACAGGCGGAACGTCTCGACCGACAGTTCCTCGAGGAGGTGTGTGGCGGTGTGGTCGATCAGCGCGTGCACGGCGTCGAGCCGGAGGGCGTCGATGTGGAAGTCGCGGAACCAGCGCAGCGCATTGTCGAGGATGTACCGGCGCACCTCCCCGGATCCGGGACCGTCGAGGTTGATGTTGTCGCCCCAGATTCCCGGGGCCGCGGAGAGATAGGGACCGAAGCGGCCCAGATAGTTCCCCGACGGACCGAGATGGTTGTAGACGACGTCGAGTGCCACCGCCAGTCCGCGCGCGTGGGCGGCGTCGACGAAACGCTGCAGGGCATCGGGGCCACCGTAGGGTTCGTGCACCGCGTACCAGAGCACGCCGTCGTAGCCCCATCCGTGGGTGCCGTTGAACGCGTTGAGCGGCATGAGTTCGACGAACTCGACACCGAGGTCCACGAGTTCGTCGAGACGGTCGATCGCCGAGTCGAGTGTGCCCTCGGGGGTGAAGGTCCCCACGTGCATCTCGTAGACGATGCTTCCTGTCAGTTGCCGGCCGGTCCAGCCGTGGTCGGTCCACTTCGTCTCGTCGAGCACGTGGAGCTGCGACGGCTCGTGCACGCCCTCCGGCTGCCGCGGAGATCGCGGGTCGGGAAGGACCGTCCCGGTGTCGTCGTCGAGCACGAAACCGTATCGGGTGTCGGGAGCGACGCCGACGGTGGTGCGCCACCAGCCGTCGTCGCCGCGTTGCATGTCGTGGAACCGTCCGTCGGCGAACAGTCGGACGGACGACGGGATCGGAGCCCAGACCTCGAAGGTGTGCACTCGACCAGCATGCCGTGTCGGAGGCGTCGGTGCAGGGGATGGCGCCACCGGCGTACCACCCTACCGCGCGTCAATTTTGTTGCAGCTGCAATGCACTCGATACTGGGGGAGTGAACCCGAATCCCGAGCGAGCCCGCCGACGGTACACCTCGCCGTTGCGGGAGGAAGCGGCCCGCCGAACCCGCGAGACGATCCGCGACGCCGCGGCGCGGCTGTTCGTTCGCGACGGCTACGTCAGCACCACCGTCAAGAACATCGCGGACGAAGCGGGTGTGGCGGTGCGGACGGTGTTCACCGCCTTCCCCGGCGGCAAGGCGGAGATCTTCCGCGAGGCGCTCGATCACGCGGTGGCCGGCGACGGCGATCCGCGCGCGAGCGAGGCGACAGATCCGGAACCGTCCCATGCCGGCGGCGTGGTCTCGCACGTCGACCTCGTGGTCGAGCAGGTGGTCCGCTACGGCACCGCGATGCTCGAACGCGCGGGCGGGCTGCTCATGACCTCCGTGGAATCATCGGGGGCGGACCCCGACATGCGTCGTTTCGCCGCGGACGACGCGAAGGCGACGGCCGAGAACGCCCGCACCCTCGCGGAAGGACTCGAACATGCCGGCTGGCTGCGCGAGGACGTCACCGTCGAGCACGCGGCCGATGTCCTGTTCACCCTGAGTTCCCCACAGGTGCACGCGCTGCTGAGGCGAGACCGCGGATGGGACGTCGACCAGTACCGTCAGTGGCTCTCGGGAACGCTGCGCGCGACGCTGTTGCGACGAACGGCGCCGTGACGGAGTCGGTTCAGTCGTCGCCGCAGTCGTCGAGGTAGAGCCACTCGCCGTCCTCCCGCACGAACCGGCTGTGCTCGCGCATCGAGTCGGGCACCCCGTCCGCCGTCCAGTGCGCGCGGAAGTCCACCGTGCCGGTCGTATGCAGGAATCCGCCTCCGGTGATGTGCAGGACCTCGAGCCCCGTCCAGCGCTGACCGGGGTCGAACTCGATCGAGCGCGGACGGGTGGACGGGTGCCAGGTGCGCAGCAGGTGCGCCGCATCGCGCGTCGCGAATGCCGTGTACCGCGCACGCATCAGCCGTTCGGCGGTGGGCGCGCTCGCACCTGCCAGCAGCGGCCCGCAGCATTCGGACAGGGGAACGCCGCGACCGCACGGGCACGGGGAATCCGGGCGGGTGTCGGTGCTGCGGTCGGCTCTGCTCATGGCCACAGTCTCCCCCGATGGGCTCGATCGCCCGGCCTCGGGGCGGTCAGAGCGGGAGCGGACGATGCCGGGCGTGAATGATGTTCTCGGACCGCGCGCTCCGGAGCGCTCCGTGATGCAGAATGCCGGACATGAATGCGCAGCGCTATGTCGGGGTCGTGGGGCCGGGTGAAGCCACGCCCGAACAGCGACGCCTCGCCCGCCAGGTCGGGGGACTCCTCGCCGGACGCCGGGCCGTCGTGGTCACCGGCGGTCTCGGTGGGGTGATGGCGGCAGCCTGCCGTGGCGCTGTGGAAGCCGGTGGGACGACCCTCGGCCTGCTGCCCGGAGACGACCGTGCCGAGGGCAATCCCTATCTGACGGTGGCCGTTCCCACGGGCCTCGGAGAGATGCGCAACGCGCTGCTCGTGCGCAGCAGCGACGCGTTGATCGCGGTGGGTGGAAGCTGGGGCACCATGAGCGAGATCGCGCTCGCGGTCCGCATCGGTGTCCCGGTGATCGCGATCGGCGGTTGGCGGATGCCCGCCGCCGGAGTGCTCGACGTCGAATCGCCCGCCGAGGCCGTCGAGTGCCTGCACGCACTGTTGTGGCGCAAGGACCCGATGTGAGCCGACCGTGACGACGCAGTAAGCACGACGCAGTAGGCACGACACCGTAGACGCGACGATGCCCGCCGATCCGGATCGGCGGGCATCGTCTGTTGTGGGCTCCTGTGGAGCAGGAATCTACGAGCCGGAGTTGGTGAGCTCGTAACGGCGGCGGTACTCCTCCTGGGACGTCTCGCTGATGTCGACGTCGGTGGCGCGGGCGCGCAGGGCGTCGACGGTGGCCTCCTCACACGGGATGTGCTCGAAGGGATCCCAGTCGAAGAACTTCGCGGTGTTGGCGAAGGTGATCTTGTCGATCTCCTCGTCGGTGCATTCGCATGCGTCGAGTTCCTCCTCGAGCATCTCGGGGGAGTTCGGCCACGTCGAGTCGGAGTGCGGGTAGTCGCATTCCCACGCGATGGTGTCGACGCCGAGCCGGTGACGGTTGTTCAGTCCGCTCGGTTCGGTGATGTAGCAGGCGAGGAAGTTCTTGCGCCACACGTCCGTCGGGCTCATGCCGGCCGGCAGGAAGCTGGTGCCGGTCCGGGACTGGTTGACGACGTGGTCGTCGATGCTGATCATCACCATGTCTTCGGCCTTCATCGAAACCTCTCCCTGACTGCGCAAAGTCCTGCCGGCGACGGCGCTCGCGATGAGGACTAGATTTTCCGTGCTCGAGAACGTAAACCAAGGACCTTCGACCGTGAGAATGTAATTCTCTACTTCGTGATCGACTACGCCGAGGGGTGATTGCATGTCCGGCCCGACGGGTGTGCCGGGGTGGTTCGGGAATCGAAAATGACAAGAATGCTTGACATTGAATGACAAGCAGAGTTTACTTTTGGTGTGACCGACACACCGAGGAGCAACCGGGTCCGCGAATTCCGCAAGAAAGCGGGACTCACCCAGGCCGCGCTCGGCGACGCGGTCGGCGTCAGCAGACAGAGCATCGTCTCGACGGAGAAGGGTGACTACGCGCCCAGCGTGTACCTCGCCCTGCGTCTCGCCCTCACACTCGACAGCACGGTCGAGGAACTGTTCCCGCTCACCACCTAGGAGCCCTCATGACGGTCTTCGTGAAAACCGCGCGCTTCATCGGCGATCTGGACGACGAATTCTACCGCGACGAACGTCAGCGAGACGTCTGGAACGAAGCATCGGCGGTGGGATTCCAGTTGTCCCTGTGGATCGCGCTGGTGGCGGCGGCGCTGCTCCCGTGGCTCGCCGGCCGGCCCGGGGCGTGGACGGCACTGGGCATCCTCGTGGCCTGGTTCGTCGTGTCAATCGTGACCCAGTTGTACGCGCGGCAACGCGACGTCGACCTGTACGCCACCGCGAAACTGTGGCGACCCCGCAGTGCCGCCGCCGCCGCGCTCTATCTCGTCGGCGTCGCCGGCATCTTCCTCCGCCTGCGTTACGAGAGCCATCCTTTCGAGAACGACGCCGCGACCTGGGCGGGACGGGTCGTCGGCGCGGCGGTCGTCATCGTCCTCGCAGGACTGGTTCTCGCCTGGAGTCGGCGACGCACCCAGCGCCGGCTCGACGCGGAGGAAGCGCTCGACGCGCTCGAGGACTAACGCGCGCGGACGAGTGCTGCGACCGGCTGGGAGTCGAGCAGATCGGCGACCCGCACCCGACCGGTGAAGGAGCGTCCGGTCAGGGCATCCGACCAGTCGCCGTCCGGCAGGTCGACGGTCGTGTCCTTCCACCCCGAACGCGACAGCGCCACGGTGCGGCGGGAGGCCACCGCGAGGACATCGAGGTCGTCCGGCGCCGGACCGCGGCCGAACGCGAGCAGGTGCTCGGCGGCCGGGCCGGTGGCGAGGACCGGAACGTACGCCCCGCCGACGAAGCTCGCCGGTCGTTCGCGGCGCAACCGGAGCGCGGTGCGCACGATCGTGAACTTCGCCGGCGCCGAATCAGGGGCATCGAGCAGCCGCCGTCGGACGTCGAACTCCACCGCCCGCCGGTTGTCCGGATCGACGAGCGAGTCGTCCCACAGTTCGGTGCCCTGATAGACGTCGGGGACGCCGGGGCCGAGCAGTTGCAACAGTTTCTGGCCGCACGAGACGGCCGCGACGTGCGGTTCGACCTCGGTCACGAAAGCGGTGAGCTCACCCGCGACCGGTCCGTCGATCACCGCGTCCAGCCAGCTGCCCACCGCGGTCTCGAATTCCTCGTCGACCTCGGTCCACGTGGTGCGGGTTCCGTTCTCGCGCAGCGCCTTCTGCGCGTAGGCATGTACCCGTTCGCGCAGTTCGTCGGTCACCACTCCGTCGAGCGGCCAGACTCCGAACAGGGTCTGCCACAGGAACAGTCCGATCGCCGGATCCGGTGCGGGCGCCGACTCGTTCCACTGCCCGAGCCGACGGGACCACACGTCGGCGACCTGCGAGAGCACACCGATCCGCGCCCGGACGTCCTCGCTGCGTTTGGTGTCGTGGGTCGACAGGGTGGTCATCGCCCGCGGCCAGTGCCGTGCCCGCTGGGTCCACGCGAGGTGGAACTCGGCCGGGGTGGCCGAGAAACGGCCGGGTTGCCCGCCCACCTCCTGCAGCGAGATCAGCCGCGCCGCCCGATAGAACAGGCAGTCCTCGACCGCCTTGGCCGTCGCGGCACCGCACACCTGGCCGAAGCGGGACGCGGCCTCACCGCCGAGGGCCATCGCCCGGGCGAACACCGCGAGCGCAGGATCGAGCGCGGGTTGCGTCCGCGCGAGGTCGCCGACGATGCGCGGCACCAGGGTCGCGAGCGGCGCGTAGTCGGCGCGGTAGACGGGAAGCTGTGCGGCGACTGCCATCACGGCCTCGCGCAGCGCCGCGTCGTCGCAGCCGGTGTCGCCGGTCTCGCGTCGGATCGCCCGCACGAGGCGGCGCACCTCCGGCGCGAGCCCGCTGCCGAGCACCGATCGTTTGAGGTCGTGTTCGCGGGCGTGCAGCCACGGCGCGTCGCCTTCGGCGCCGGTGAACCTGCGCGACAGGGCGTTCAGCTCCGACTCGCCGGCCGGATCGACGAACACCGTCGACAGTTCGCCGAGTGCGTCGTAGCCGGTGGTGCCGTCCACCGGCAGCGTCGCATCCAGCGGTTCGGCATCGCCGAGGATCTTCTCGATCACGAGCCACCGCTCGGGGCCGATCACCTCGCGCAGGCGCGCGAGATAACCGGCCGGATCGGCGAGACCGTCCGGATGGTCGACGCGGATCCCGTCGACCAGATCGTCGGCGATCCACGACGCGACCTGCTCGTGCGTCGCGTCGAACACCGCGGGATCCTCCACCCGCACCGCGGCGAGATCGTCGACGGTGAAGAAGCGGCGGTATCCGATCAACCCCGAGTTCCACGCCACGAGCCGGTAGGCCTGCCGCGCGTGGACCTCCTCACCGGTGCCCTCGTCGGTCCCGGGAGCGATCGGGAATCGCTTGCCGTAGTAGGCGAGCATCGGCTCGTCGCCGGAGCGGTCGACGGTCAGCTCCTGCACCGCGTCGTCCGATCCGAGCACCGGCAGAGCGATCCGACCGTCCACACCGTTGTCACCAGCGAGGTCGAGATCGAAGAACGACGCGTAGCGCGATCCGGAGCCGTGCTTCAGGACGTCCCACCACCACGCGTTCTGACGTGGGTCGGCCACCCCGACATGGTTGGGGACGATGTCGACGACCAGCCCCATGCCCCGTGCGCGTGCCTCCCGCGACAACCGTTCCAGACCCTCGCGTCCCCCGAGCGACTCGGAGACCGTGCCGGGATCGACCACGTCGTATCCGTGGGTGGATCCGATCGTCGCGCTGAGGACGGGGGAGAGGTAGACGTGCGAGACACCCAGGGCGTCGAGGTAGTCGAGCAGGGCGACGGCGTCGGCGAAGGTGCACTCGTCGCCGCGCATCTGGAGTCGGTAGGTGGACAACACCGGCGCAGTATTCCCCGCGCCGGCGCCGTTCACACCTGCCGACTCCGTACCGCCGGTGGTCACCGGGTCTTCCGGAGCACCAGAACCGAGCGTGCCTGCACCCGGACCGGCTTACCGGCGACGACCGTCTCCTCGCGCAGACCGTCGGGAACGTCGGTGTCGAGCGCGACCGTCCATTCCTCGGCGTGCGGGCCGTCGGGGGTGACGAACTCGATCGGTTCGTGATGGGCGTTGAAGCACATCAGGAACGAGTCGTCGACGACGCGCTGCCCCCGCTGATCGGGTTCGGGGATGCCCTCGCCGTTGAGGAAGACCGCGAGCGACTTGCCGAAACCGCTGTCCCAGTCCTCGGGCATCATCTCGTCGCCGGCCGGCGTGAGCCACGCGATGTCGCGGGACTGATCACCGCTGCGGATGGGTCGGCCCTCGAAGAACCTGCGACGCCGGAAGACAGGGTGGTCGGTGCGCAGCGCGATCACGTTGCGGGTGAACGCGACCAGGTCGGCGTTGGACTCGGCGAGCGACCAGTCCACCCACGAGAGTTCGTTGTCCTGGCAGTACACGTTGTTGTTGCCCTGCTGGGTGCGACCGAACTCGTCGCCGTGGGCGAGCATCGGCGTGCCCTGCGACAGGATCAGCGTCGCGAGCATGTTGCGCTGCTGGCGCCCGCGCAGCGCGAGGACCTCGGGATCGTCCGTGGGGCCTTCCACACCGCAGTTCCACGACCGGTTGTGCGACTCACCGTCGCGATTGCCCTCGCCGTTGGCATCATTGTGTTTCTCGTTGTACGACACCAGATCCGCAAGGGTGAACCCGTCGTGGGCGGTGACGAAGTTGACCGACGCGCCGGGACGGCGGCCGGTGTCCTCGTACAGATCCGACGAGCCGGTCAGGCGCGACGCGAACTCGCCGAGGGTGGCCGGTTCGCCGCGCCAGTAGTCGCGGACCGTGTCGCGGTACTTGCCGTTCCACTCCGTCCACTGACCTGGGAAGTTGCCCACCTGGTAACCGCCCTCACCGATATCCCACGGCTCGGCGATGAGCTTGACCTGCGAGACCACCGGATCCTGCTGGACGAGATCGAAGAAGGCCGACAGCCGGTCGACGTCGTGCAGCTCGCGCGCCAGGGTCGACGCGAGATCGAACCGGAAGCCGTCGACGTGCATCTCGGTCACCCAGTAGCGCAGCGAGTCCATGATCAGCTGCAGGGTGTGCGGGTGACGGGCGTTGAGGCTGTTGCCCGTTCCCGTGTAGTCCATGTAGTAGGCCTTGTCGTCGTCGACGAGGCGGTAGTAGGCGGCGTTGTCGATGCCGCGGAAGCAGATGGTGGGACCGAGATGGTTCCCCTCGGCGGTGTGGTTGTAGACCACGTCGAGGATCACCTCGATGCCCGCCTCGTGGAAGGCCCGCACCATCGCCTTGAACTCGGCGACCACGGCGCTCGGCTTGGTCGACGACGAGTACTCGGCGTGCGGCGCGAAGAACCCGAAGGTGTTGTACCCCCAGTAGTTCCGCAGCCCCTGGTCGAGCAGCACCTGGTCGTGCATGAACTGGTGCACGGGCATCAGTTCGATCGCGGTGACGCCGAGATCGAGGAGATGGTCGATGAGCGCCGGGTGCGCGAGACCGGCGTAGGTGCCCCGCATGTGTTCGGGGACGTCCGGATGCGTGGCCGTCATGCCTTTGACGTGGGCCTCGTAGATGACCGTCTCGTTGTAGGGGCGGCGGGGATGACGATCCGTCGCCCAATCGAAGAACGGGTTGATCACCACGGTCGTCATGGTGTGGCCCAGCGAATCCAGGCCGGGAAGCTCTGCGGCGGCGTCGGAGGTCTGCCCCGTCGCGATCGCCTCGGGCTCGGCGTCGTCGGTGGACACGGCGTCGCCGGTGTCGGTGTCCTCGGTGTCCTCGGTGTCGGTGTCCTCGGTGTCGTCCGTGCTCTCGTCCGAGGCGCTGTCGGCCACGGGCTCGGAACCGGGCAGCGGGTACGAGAACAGCGACGGGTCGCCGTCGAACGACCCGTCGAACGCCTTCCCGTACGGGTCGAGGAGCAGCTTGCTCGGATCGCACCGGTGACCGTTCTCCGGATCGAACGGACCGTGCACGCGGTAGCCGTAACGCTGGCCGGGGGAGACCGTCGGAAGGTAGGCGTGCCAGACGTAACCGTCCACCTCCTCGAGCGGGATGCGGGTCTCGGTCCCGTCACGGGAGATCAGGCACAGCTCGACCTTCTCGGCGATCTCGGAGAACAGTGCAAAGTTCGTGCCCGCCCCGTCGTAGGTCGCGCCGAGGGGATAAGGGGATCCCGGCCACACTTCCAGGGGCTCGGGCATCTCGTCGCTGGCGCTCGCTTCGGTGGTCTCCATGCCCGCCAACAGTAGTCTTCCGGCGGTCCCGGCACCGGGTGAGCGCGTCACCACCAGCCGGTGGCGGGACCGAGTTGTCGGCCGAGCTCGGGCGTCAGCGTCCGGACGTAGGTCGTGGTGAGGTGGTTCTCGTCACGATAGATGAGGATGTTTCCCTCCACCGCCCGGCACAGATCCTGCCGGCAGAACTTGTCGGACAGGTCGAGCAGCGACACGGTGGGCAGGTGCGCGGATGCGGCGACGGCCGGGTCGATCGGGTCCAGCGCCTCCTCGCGCGGCACCCCGCACGTCTCCGCGGTGCCGCCTCCCGCAAGGCAGTCGGCGGCCCGATAGGCGAGATCGCCGCGGAACAGCCACGGGTTGTCGCGGATCGCCACCACCGGGATGCCGTAGTCGGCGAGCGTCTCCCACAGATCGACGTACCAGAACGGAACGAAGTCGCCCGGCCCTTCGCCCTGGTCCTTGGTGCGCGTCGACGTGGTGAACACGTAGTCGGGCGGATCCGCGCGCAGTTCGGCGAGCACGGCGGTCGACCATGTGTCGCACTCGACCGTCGGGGACTCCTCGACGAGCGGGGCGAGGGGATCGGAGAGCGGGCACCCGACCTTGAGATAGGTGTCGAGGCGGAAACCGTGTTCGATGCCGAGCGCGTCGAGCGCAGCGAGCCAGTGCTCCGAGTGCGACCCCCCGACGATCACCATGCGGCGGGTCGCGAGCGGGTCGCCGTAGGTACAGGTCAACGGTGCGCGATTGGTGTGCTGGGCGATGCAGTTGTCGAGCGTCGCGGGAGGCAGGTCGCGATGGGCGACGAGCAGCGGCGGTTGCACCGGTTGCGGCTCGGTGGAGACGGCGGGATCGAACACCGCAGCGCCGGGGTACAGCTCCGTCGGCAGGGCGGCGACGCCCTCGAGGGCCTCCGTCGAACGGTCGACGTGGGTGTGCCAGAGGTTCGCGGCCCCGACGAGGGTGACGGCCAGGACCGTCACGAGACCCACGAGCGCGGTGCGGGACGGCCGAGGGGGTTCGACGCGGCGGATGGGGTCCTCGAACCACCGGGTCGACGCCTCGGCGAGCAGCAGCGACAGGGCGATCACGATGAGCCCGCCCACCAGGCCGACCGACGGGTGCCCGAGCACGATCAGGTAACCGATGAGGATCGGCCAGTGCCACAGGTACAGCGCGTAGGCGATCGCCCCGAGGCGCACCATGGGCGCGGATGCCAGCAGTCGCGCCGACGGCGTGTCGTGCTCGGAGTCGGAGTCGGAGTCGGAGTCGGAGCCGGAGCCGGAGCGGATACCCGCGACGACGAGCGCCATGGCCGCACCGACGGGGACGAGCGCCCACGGCCCGGGGAAGAGGGAGTTGCCGTCGAGGACGAAGCCGCACGCGAGCAGCACCGCGAGTCCGAGCGCACCGAGCACGATCCGCAGCGCGCGCGGAACCCGCAGCCACGGCGACAGGCACATCAGCAGTCCGCCGAGAGTCAGCTCCCAGGCACGGGCGGCGCTGTCGTAGTACATCCACGACTGCGGCCGGTCGGCGAGCACCGCGTACGCCAGCGACGCCGCGGTGAGGGCGGCCAGCAGCACCGTCAGGGGCAGGCGGACAGGCACCGACATCCGCCGCAACAGCCACGCGAAGCCGAACACCACCACGAGCGCCGCGATGTAGAACTGGCCCTGCACGGCGATCGACCACAGGTGCTGGAGCGGGCTGACCATCGGATCCGCGGCCAGATAGTCGCTCGCCGTGCGGGCGAGATACCAGTTCTGGAAGAACAGCAGCGACGCCCCGGTCTGGTCGGCCACCTCGAGCCACTGCGTGAACGGCCGCAGCACCACCGTGGCGGCCGCGACAGCGGTGAGCACAACGACGAGCGGAGGCAGCAGACGCCGGCCGATCCGCCGCAGGACGGGACGCGGATCGAGCGGGGCCGAGGAGTCGGCGGTCCTCAGGAGCGTGCCCACGAAGAAGAAGCCGGAGAGCGCCAGGAAGACGTCGACACCACCGGAGACGCGACCGAACCAGACGTGGAAGATCACCACGAGCGCGATCGCGAGACCGCGCAATCCGTCGATGTCGGCACGACGCGCGGGGCGCCTGCCTGCTGTCCGCGCGCCACTCTCGAGTTCCGGTCCCGAGGTGTGGACGGACATGTGACGGATACCCCCGGTGTCTTACGTGTTCGGCTGTGCTGCGAACCGGGCGACGAACGCACCGGCCGATTGCCGTGAGCGTCGTTCACGGCAACTCGGGCAGACTACGCGGCTGCGGGCGGCGACCTCCAACCGCCTACAGTTTGGGCGTGGGCAACTCTCCTCTCCCGGTCGAGCGGATCCGCACCCTCGACGCTCGGCACCTCTGGCACCCCTACGGCGCGTTTCCGGCGACCACCGAATCGTTGGTGGTCGACCGTGCCCACGGTACCCGGATCGTCCTCGCCGACGGTCGTGAGCTGGTCGACGGCATGAGTTCGTGGTGGGCCGCGGTGCACGGATACGGGCATCCCGTGCTCGACGCGGCCGTCCGCGATCAGCTCGACCGGATGAGCCACGTGATGTTCGGCGGCCTCACCCACGAACCCGCCGCGCGGCTCGCGGAACTGCTCGTCGACATCACCCCCGCCGGTCTCGACACCGTCTTCCTCGCCGACTCGGGCTCGGTGTCGGTGGAGGTGGCCGTGAAGATGGCGGTGCAGTACCAGCGTGCCGTCGGCAGGCCGGGACGGCGTCGCCTGCTCA
Organism: Rhodococcus sp. 852002-51564_SCH6189132-a; assembly: GCF_001665495.1. Lineage (NCBI taxonomy): Bacteria > Bacillati > Actinomycetota > Actinomycetes > Mycobacteriales > Nocardiaceae > Rhodococcus > Rhodococcus sp. 852002-51564_SCH6189132-a. The sequence continues at coordinate 121,218 of NZ_LZMJ01000048.1, read as the reverse complement.
CCTGGCGCGGCGGCTACCACGGCGACACCTTCGCCCCGATGAGCGTGTGCGATCCGGAGGGCGGCATGCACGCACTGTGGACCGACATGCTCGCGCGGCAGGTCTTCGCCCCCGCCCCACCGGCCCGTTTCGATCCCGACTACGTCGCGCACTTCGAGGCGATCCTGCTCGAGCACGTCGACGAGCTCGCCGCGATCGTGGTCGAGCCGGTCGTCCAGGGCGCCGGCGGCATGCGCTTCCACGACCCGCGGTATCTGCGCGAGCTGCGCAGGATGTGCGACGAGCACGGACTGGTACTGATCTTCGACGAGATCGCGACCGGTTTCGGGCGCACAGGCGAACTCTTCGCCGCCGACCACGCGCAAGTGAGCCCGGACGTGATGTGCGTGGGTAAGGCACTCACCGGCGGATACATGACCCTCGCGGCGACATTGTGCACGCGGGCCGTCGCCGAAGCGATCAGCGCGGGGGAGGGTGGCGGTGTGATGCACGGCCCGACCTTCATGGGCAACCCGCTCGCGTGCGCCGTCGCCGTCGCGGCGGTCGAACTGCTGCTCTCCCGCGACTGGCGGGCCGAGGTGGCGGCGGTGAACGCGGGACTGACGGAGGGACTCGCGCCGGCACGCGAGTTGCCGGGGGTCGCGGACGTCCGCGTCCTCGGAGGCATCGGCGTGATCGAACTCACCGATCCGGTGGACATGCGCGCGACGACCGACGCCGCCGTGGCGGCCGGGGTGTGGCTGCGGCCGTTCCGCAATCTCGTCTACACGATGCCGCCCTACATCTGCTCAGCCGACGATCTCGCGGCGATCACCTCGGGGATGATCGCCGCCGTCGGCGCGAATGCTCGGTGACCGAAGGGGTCAGCGGACGGCGGTGAGGAACCCCGCGATCGCGCCGGTCCACGAGATGGACGGTGAAGCGGTCCGCCAGGGCGGATGCCATACGCGACCATTCGTCCCCGGTCGCGATGCTGCTGTGCACGACGACGAGACCCGGACCCTGCCCGAGCTTGCGGAATCCGATCGTCGTTCCGTCCCGGGATTTGATGTGGACGACCACCTCCCATGCCGTTCGTCGGGGTCTGCCGAACCGTCCGAGCCTACGACCCGAGCCGACCGACGTGACGACTTGAACGGTGTTCAAGTATGGTCACCGCTCATGACCGCACATCCCGCCCTGGCGTGGCTCGACGACACCGCAGCGGCGCGACGCGCAGCGGGCCTGCACCGCGACCCCGTCGTCCGAACCCCCGGCACGACCGTCGTCGACCTCGCCTCCAACGACTATCTCGGCCTGACCCGCCATCCCGAGGTCCTCGCGGGAGCGACCGCTGCCCTGCGGCGATGGGGAGCCGGCGCCACCGGATCGCGGCTGGTCACCGGCACCACCGCCGAACACGAACTCCTCGAACGCGAACTCGCCGACTTCGTCGGGGCCGACAGCGGCCTGGTGTTCTCGAGCGGATACGCCGCGAACCTCGGTGCCGTCGCCGCCCTCGGTGGCAAGGACGCACTGATCGTCTCCGACGCCGGTGGTCACGCCTCGCTCGTCGATGCGTGCCGGCTGTCCCGCTCGAGGATCGTCGTCACCCCGCACAACGACGTCGACGCGGTCGCGCACGCCCTCGCGACCCGCACCGAGGCCCGCGCGCTCGTCCTGACCGACTCGGTGTTCAGCACCGACGGCGACCTCGCGCCGCTGCGGGAACTGCATCGCGTCTGCCGAGCGCACGGCGCGTTGCTCCTCGTCGACGAGGCCCACGGGGTAGGAGTCCGCGGCGCGGGGGGCCGCGGACTCGTCCACGAAGTGGGCCTCGCCGGCGAGCCCGATGTGGTCGTCACCGCGACGCTGTCGAAATCCCTTGCCTCCCAGGGCGGAGCCGTCCTCGCCGACGGGCGTGTGCGGGAACATCTCGTGGACACCGCGCGCACCTTCATCTTCGACACCGGACTCGCCCCGGCCGCCGTCGGTGCCGCCCGGGGTGCGCTGAAGGTGCTGCGCGCCGAACCCGCACGTGCCGCTGCCGTGCTCGAGCAGGCCGGGTGCTTGGCTCGTCTCACGGGCGTCGAGGCGCCGCCGTCCGCCGTGGTGTCGGTGATCCTCGGCGACCCGCGCGTCGCCGCCGACGCCGCGGCGCGGTGCCGCGACCGCGGCGTGCACGTCGGCTGCTTCCGGCCGCCCTCGGTTCCGGCCGGTACCTCGCGGCTGCGCCTGACGGCACGCGCGAACCTCACCGACGACGAACGCGCCCTCGTCGACGAGGTGCTCACCGACGTCCTCGCGGGAGCCCGGGCGTGAGCATCCTCGTCGTCACCGGCACGTCGACCGATGTGGGCAAGACCGTCGCGACCGCGGCACTCGCCGCGAACGCCGTGGCCGCGGGACTGCGGGTCGCGGTGTGCAAACCCGCCCAGACGGGCGTGACGGACGACGGGCCGGGCGACCTGCAGGAGATCCGGCGACTGGCCGGGGACCGTGTCCGGCTCGTCGAACTCGCGCGGTATCCCGATCCGCTCGCACCGGATACCGCCGCGCGGCGCAGCGGACGCCCGATGCTCACCCTCGAGGAGATCGTCGACACCGTCCGGATTCTCGACACCGAGTACGACCTCACCCTGGTCGAGGGGGCGGGAGGTCTGCTCGTCCGGCTCGGCGCGGGCGGTTTCACCCTCGCCGACGTCGCGGCCGCGCTCGGAGCGCCGGCGGTGATCGTCGCCGCCGCGGGACTGGGCACGCTCAACCACACCGCGCTCACCGTGGCCGCGCTCCGCTCGGCGGGGATCGAATGTCCGGGGGTCATCGTCGGATCCTGGCCTGCTGCACCGGATCTGGCGGAGCAGTGCAATCTCGACGACCTCCCCGACGTCACCGGCGTCCCCATCGTGGGCAGGATCCCGGCCGGCAGCGGCGCTCTCGACGCCCGCGTCTTCGCCACCCGTGCCTCTCGGTGGTCGGATCTGCCGCTCCCGACGAAACGGCGTGCGGGCGGATCTTCCGCTGTACTGTGATGGATGCCACATTGCAACTGGCCTGTTCCCATCGTGTCGGCCGGCGCGACATGCCGATACCCGCTACGGAAGGGACATGTCGACCGCTCGGCCCGGAGGTACGGATGTCCATCAGCGAATTGCAGGAACTTCAGCGCACCGCCGCCCACCTGCGCCAATGCCTCGGATCCCTACGATCGCGCTACGGGGACGCAGCCCCGGTGAAGAGGCTGTCGAACGACGTCGAACGTCTCGACATCGACATACGCGACTTCGCCGAACATCCTCCGCGCGAGGTCGTCAACGGCCTCGGTCAACGCATCCCGATTCCCGATACGCCGTACGACGACTCGTTGTTCCGCGGAACGGATACGGACGACGAAGGTCTCGGCGGGCTGCACGGCTCGCGGTGAGCACCTCCGAGGCGACGCCGGCGGCGCGCGGTGAGCCGGCCACCGGCGTCCGATCCGAGGGCCGCGCACGGATCACCGCGCGGACGCTGCGGACCGACCGCTGGTGGCAGACACCCGCACTCACCGTCCTCGGTCTCGGTGTGTTCGTGGTGTACGCGACGATCCGTTCGTTCGTGCGCAGCGCCTACTACGTCGAGGACTACCACTACCTCACGCCGTTCTATTCGCCGTGCGTGAGCGCGTCCTGCGTGGACGGCGCCCGCCATTTCGGCACGTGGGTCGGCGAACTCCCGATGTGGATCCCGCTCGCCTTCCTGTCGTTGCCGTTCCTCCTCGGCTTCCGGCTGACCTGCTACTACTACCGCAAGGCCTACTACCGATCGTTCTGGTTGTCGCCGCCCGCGTGTGCGGTCGCCGAACCGCACCGGCACTACACCGGGGAGACGCGGTTCCCGCTGATCCTGCAGAACTCGCACCGCTACTTCTTCTACGCCGGCTTCGTGGTGTCGCTGATCAACACCTACGACGTCGTCCTGTCCTTCCGCGGTCCGAGCGGGTTCGGCATCGGACTCGGCAACCTGATCCTGCTGATCAACGTCGTGCTGCTCTGGGGCTACACGTTGTCATGCCACTCTTGCCGGCACGTCACCGGAGGCAGGCTGCGGCACTTCTCGAAACACCCCGTGCGCTACCGGATCTGGACGTTCGTCTCGAAACTCAACACCAGGCACATGCAGTTCGCGTGGATCACGCTGGGAACCCTGATCCTCACGGACTTCTACATCATGCTCGTGGCGAGCGACACCATCGCCGATCTGCGGTTCATCGGCTGACGCGCACGGCACGACACCGGCCGCACCGGAGGAGGGGGAACACGGATGGTGGATGTCGAACGGCACAAGGTCGACGTCGTCGTGATCGGAGCAGGCGGCGCCGGGCTACGCGCGGTGATCGAGGCGCGGCAACGCGGCTTCTCCGTCGCCGTGGTGTGCAAGTCGCTGTTCGGCAAGGCCCACACCGTGATGGCCGAGGGCGGATGTGCCGCCGCGATGGGCAATGCCAACCCCCGCGACTCCTGGCAGGTGCACTTCCAGGACACGATGCGCGGCGGCAAGTTCCTCAACAACTGGCGGATGGCCGAACTGCACGCCCGCGAGGCCCCCGACCGCGTGTGGGAGCTGGAGACCTACGGAGCGCTGTTCGACCGCACCCCCGACGGACGGATCAGCCAGCGCAACTTCGGCGGCCACACCTATCCGCGACTCGCCCACGTCGGCGACCGCACCGGACTCGAACTCATCCGCACGATGCAGCAGAAGATCGTGTCGCTGCAGCAGGAGGACCACGCCGAGCACGGCGACTACGAGGCCCGGGTGCGGGTCTTCGCCGAATGCACCATCACCGAACTGCTGAAGGACGACGAGGGACGCATCGCCGGTGCGTTCGGATACTGGCGCGAGACCGGGCGTTTCGTGTTGTTCGAGGCGCCCGCGGTCGTCATCGCCACCGGTGGTATCGGCAAGTCGTGGAAGGTCACGTCGAACTCGTGGGAGTACACGGGCGACGGTCACGCCCTCGCCCTGCGTGCCGGCGCCACCCTGATCAACATGGAGTTCGTCCAGTTCCACCCGACAGGGATGATCTGGCCGCCGAGCGTGAAGGGCATCCTCGTCACCGAGGGTGTGCGAGGCGACGGCGGAGTGCTGAAGAACTCCGAGGGGGAGCGGTTCATGTTCTCCTATATCCCGCCGGTGTTCAAAGGCCAGTACGCGGAGACAGAGGAGGAGGCCGACCGCTGGTACGAGGACCAGGAGAACAATCGCCGCACGCCCGACCTGCTCCCGCGCGACGAGGTCGCCCGCGCCATCAACTCCGAGGTCAAGGACGGCCGGGGGACTCCGCACGGCGGAGTCTTCCTCGACATCGCCTCGCGGATGCCGGCCGACGAGATCATGCGCCGCCTGCCGTCGATGCATCACCAGTTCAAGGAACTCGCCGACGTCGACATCACCGCCGAGGCCATGGAGGTCGGCCCGACCTGCCACTACGTGATGGGCGGCATCGAGGTCGACCCCGACACCGCCGCTGCGGCAGTCCCGGGGCTGTTCGCCGCCGGGGAATGTTCCGGTGGCATGCACGGATCGAACCGGCTGGGCGGGAATTCGCTGTCCGATCTGCTGGTCTTCGGTCGCCGGGCAGGTCTCGGCGCCGCAGACTACGTGCAGAGCCTCACCTCGCGGCCGATCGTCGGCGACGCCGACATCGACGCCGCCGCCCGTGCGGCGCTCTCGCCCTTCGATCCGGCCGACACCGATCGCGCCGAGAACCCGTACACCCTGCACACCGACCTGCAGCAGGTCATGCAGGATCTCGTGGGCATCATCCGGCGCGCGGACGAGATCGAACGTGCCCTGCGCGAACTCGACACCCTGCGCACACGGATCCGCAACGTCGCGGTGGAGGGCCACCGCCAGTTCAACCCGGGCTGGCATCTCGCCCTGGACCTGCGGAACATGCTCCTCGTGTGCGAGTGCGTCGCGCGGGCCGCGTTGCAGCGCACCGAGAGCCGCGGGGGACATACCCGCGACGACCACCCGTCGATGGACTCCGAATGGCGTCGCACTCTGCTCGCCTGTCGCCTGGACGGCGGCGACCCGTTCGTCCCCGACGTGACGGTCACCGCCGAACGGCAGCAACCGATGCGTCCCGACCTGCTGGAGCTGTTCGACATCGACGAACTCGGGAAGTACTACACCGACGAGGAACTCGCGGATCATCCCGGACGGAGGGGTTGAGATGGGATACCAGGCGGCGTTCAGGATCTGGCGGGGCGACGCCGACGGCGGGGAACTGCGGGACTACACCGTCGAGGTCAACGAAGGGGAGGTCGTCCTCGACATCCTGCACCGTCTGCAGGCCACCCAGGCACCGGATCTCGCCGTGCGCTGGAACTGCAAGGCGGGCAAGTGCGGATCGTGTTCGGCGGAAGTCGACGGTCGCCCGCGCCTGACGTGCATGACCCGCATGTCGCTGTTCGATCCCGACGCGACGATCACCGTGACCCCGATGCGCACCTTCCCGATCATCCGAGATCTCGTCACCGATGTCTCGTTCAACTACCGCAAGGCACGCGAGATACCGGCTTTCGCGCCGCCTCCTGATCTGGCGCCGGGGGAGTACCGGATGCAGCAGGTCGACGTGCAGCGCTCCCAGGAGTTCCGCAAGTGCATCGAATGCTATCTGTGCCAGAACGTCTGCCATGTGGTGCGCGACCACGAGGAGAACAAGGAGGTCTTCGCCGGTCCTCGCTATCTCATGCGCATCGCGGAACTCGAGATGCACCCGCTCGACGTCGCCGACCGGCGCGACGTCGCGCAGGACGAGCACGGCCTGGGTATGTGCAACATCACCAAGTGCTGCACCGAGGTGTGCCCGGAGAACATTCACATCACCGACAACGCGCTGATCCCGATGAAGGAACGCGTCGCCGGCCGCCGCTACGACCCGATCGTGTGGCTCGGCAACAAGCTGTTCCGGCGCTGAGCAGGGAGCAGGGACCGGGGGCCGGACGCAGGGACCGGCTCAGTTCACGCGTTCGGCGACCATCGGAACCAGTTCGTCGAGCGCGAACGGCACCGACAGCACCGAGTTCGTCGAGAACGCCGCGGAGATGTCGGAATCGCTGTCGAGCACGAGGAACCGGCCGTCGCGCACCGCCGGGATCTGCTGGAAGACCGGATTGTCGGTCACCTCGGCGGCCGGCACGTAGATCGGCAGCACGATCAGCAGGTCGGAGTCGAGCATGCCCAGGTTCTCGTCGGAGACGGTGATGAAGAAATCGTCCGTCGCCGCGGCCTGCACCTGCGGATTGTTCACGAAGCCGAGCTCGGTCATGAAGTCGACGCGCGAGTCGCCGACGACGTAGGCGCCCCACCCCTCCGACGTGTAGGAGGCGACGGTGACGGTCTTGCCCGCGAACTCGGGATTGTCGGCGGCGGCCTGCGCGAAATCCGCGTCGATCTGCGACAGCAGTTCGGCACCCTTGTCCGGGACACCGAGCGCCGCTGCCACGGTGGCCACCTGGTCGTCGAGCGACGTGAGGTAGGCGTCGCTGCCTTCCGGGCCGCCGACGGTCGGGGCGATCCCCGACAGCGTCTCGTAGCGGGCCGGCTCACCGGAACTCTTGGTATCGAGGATCAGATCGGGCTCCTGCGCCGCGAGCATCTCGAAGGACGGCTCGATCGTGCCGATGAGCTCCGGCGGCGAGTCGTACAGCCCCTGCGCCCACGGCCCCACGCCGTCGCCGCCGAAGGCGAGCCAGTCACTCGCCGCCACCGGCTGAACGCCGAGTGCCAGTGCAGTTTCGGCGTCGCCCCAGCCCAGAGCCGCGACGCGTTCGGGGGCGGACTCGATGGTGACCTCCCCGAACTTCGTGTCGACCGTGACGGGGAAGGCGCCGTCGGCCGGTGCCGAACCGGAGTCGGACTCCGTGTCGGACGATCCGCACGCGGTCAGCGCGATCGCGGTGGCCGTGAACAGAGCGGCGGAACGGAGCAACGCAGCGGATCGGCGTGTCATGAGGGGCCTCGAGTCTGTCGAACAACAAGTGAGGCGATCCTAACCCGGCGGGGTGACCGAAGGTGAAAACCCGCCGGAAACCGCGCAGGACAGCCCCTCGAGCGCGCACTATGTGTCAGTGACCCCACCTGACGACGGTCGGCCGGCACGGGCGAAACCGGTGCTGGCCTCCTTGATCCTCGTCGCCGCCGTGGCGAACCTGAACCTCGCCGTCGCGAACGTGGCACTGCCCGAGATCGGGAAGGCGTTCGACGCGAGCCAGACCCAGCTCAACCTCGTCGCAGTCGGCTATTCCGTCGGTCTCGCCGCGTCCGTGCTCTACCTCGGTGCCGTCGGCGACCGTTACGGACGCAAGACGATGCTGCTGCTCGGCATGGCGTTGTCGGTTCCCGCCTCGGCGGTCGCCGGGTTCGCGCCGAGCACCGAGGTGCTGTTCGCGGCGCGGGTGCTCGGCGGTCTCTCCGCCGGTCTGGCGTTCCCCACCACCTTGGCCCTGATCACTGCACTGTGGTCGGGCGCAGCCCGCACGCGCGCGATCGCGTTGTGGTCGTCGATCGGTGGTGGCCTGACCGCACTCGGCCCGCTCGTCGCCGGCACCCTGCTCGAACAGTTCTTCTGGGGTTCGGTTTTCCTGGTGACGATTCCGCTCGCGCTGATCGCTTTCGCCCTGACCTGGATGTTCGTGCCCAGCCACGTCAACGAGTCGACCGATCCGGTCGATCATCTCGGCGGTGTGGTCTCGATCGTGTTGGTCGGCTCGCTCGTCCTCGGCATCAACTTCGTGCCCGTCGACGGGATGGAGACCATCGCGGTGTCCGCTCTCGTGATCGCTCTCGTCGCGGTGATCCTCTTCGTCATGCGCCAGCTGCGAGCGGCGAACCCCCTGTTCGACCTGCGGGTCGCCCGGCGTCGCGTGTTCTGGGTCGCGGCCGTCGCGGGCATCATCGTGTTCGGCACCCTGATGGGCACGATGTACATCAGTCAGCAGTACCTGCAGAACGTGCTCGGCTACTCGACTCTCGCAGCTGGATCGGCGGCGCTGCCCGCCGCTTTCGTGATGGTGCTGGTGGCGCCGCAGTCGGCGAAACTCGTCGGGTCGCGCGGCTCCCGTTTCACGCTGCTGTCCGGTTACGTGGCGATCGTGGCCGGACTCGTCGTCGCACTGATGCTCTGGGACGAGGACGCGCATTACTGGGTGATCGCCCTCGGATACATGTGTCTCGGAGCCGGTGTCGGTCTCGCCGGTACCCCGGCCTCGCATTCGCTCACCGGCTCGGTGCCGGTCGCCCGTGCCGGGATGGCCTCCGGCACGGCCGATCTGCAACGCGATCTCGGTGGCGCGATCGTCCAGTCGATCCTCGGCGCCCTGCTCACCGCCGGATACTCGGCCTCCCTCGCCGCGACGATCGCGGCGAGTCCTCAGGCCACGGCCGTCGACGAGCAGACCGAGACCGCGCTGGAGAAGTCGTTCGCGGGTGCCGTCGGGATCGCCGAGCACTATCCGCAGTACGCGCAGCAGATCATCGAGGCCGCGCGGTCGGCCTTCCTCGACGGCGACACCCGCGCCTACACGGCCGCGATCGCGATCGTGCTGGTCGGAGCGGCGCTGGTGGCCCTTGCGTTCCCCTCACGCTCGGCCGAGATCGCGCTGCTCGAACGGTACGCCGAGGAGGACGGTGACGCGGCGGTCGACTCGTCGGAAAAACCGGCCCACTGAACCCGGATCCTCACGCAGTTCGGGTCGGTCAGGCGGTCAGAACGACTGCGACCAGCGTCCGACGTCACCCCGCTCGAGCGCGACGGCGAGCAGTTCCGGGAAACGGTCGGGCGTGCACGCGAAGGCAGGAACTCCGAGTTCGGCGAGTGCCGCCGCGTTGTCGCGGTCGAAGGACGGCGCCCCGTCGTCGGACAGAGCCAGCAACACCACGACCTGCACACCCGCGGCGAGCATCTCCCGGATGCGCGAGAGCATCTCGGCGCGGATGCCGCCCTCGTACAGATCCGAGATGAGCACGAACAGCGAATCGGCCGGGCGCGTGATCAGCGACCTGCTGTAGGCGATCGCCCGATTGATGTCGGTGCCGCCGCCGAGCTGGGTGCCGAACAGCACGTCCACCGGGTCGGCGAGCTTATCGGTCAGGTCCACCACCGCGGTGTCGAAGACGACCAACGAGGTGCGCAGTGCCCGCATCGACGCCAGGACCGCCGCGAACACCGACGCGTACACCACGCTCGACGCCATCGACCCGGACTGGTCCACCGCGAGCACCACGTCGCGTTTCACCGCCTGGGAGCGGCGCCCGTAGCCCACCAGCTTCTCGGGCACCACCGTGCGATGCTCCGGCAGGTAGTGGGCCAGGTTCGCGCGGATCGTGCGATCCCAGTCGATGTCGCGGAGTTTCGGGTTCGACGTCCGCGACGACCGGTCGAGCGCACCCGTGACGGCGGCACGGGTGTGCTGCGCGATGCGAGCCTCGATCTCGCGCACGACCTTCTCGACGACCGTCCGTGCCGTCGCCTTGGTGGTCTCCGGCATCACGCGGTTCAGGCTCAGCAACGTGCCCACGAGATGCACGTCCGGTTCGACGGCTTCGAGCATCTCGGGTTCGAGGAGCAGCCGGGTCAACCCGAGCCGATCCACCGCGTCGCGCTGCATCACCTGGACGACGGATGTCGGGAAGTAGGTGCGGATGTCGCCGAGCCAGCGCGCCACCCGGGGCGCGGACGCGCCGAGACCTGCGGTGCGCGGTGCGGTGCCGTCGCCGGGCGCGGTGTCGTACAGCGCGGCGAGCGCGGCGTCCATGGCGCTGTCGTCGGCCGAGGACAGGGAGCCCGTCGAGTCCTCGGCGGCCTCGCCGAGTGCGAGCCGCCAGCGGCGCAAACGTTCGGTGTCTCCGGATTCGGTTGTCATGCCGACACTCCCAGGATCGACGCGGTGGCGGTCAGGGCGATCCGGCCGCGATCCACGGCGGGCGGTGCCTCCGTGCGGCGGGTGCGTTCGCCCCGCACCGTCTGCCCGAGCAGGCGTCGCTCACCGAAGGCGAACGACCCGAAGGTGCGCCGGAGGACGGGCAGGACGTCGACGAAATCGTCGTCGGTGAGACCGCTGATCCACTCGTCGACGAGATCGAACAGTGCGCTGTCGTGGACGAGCAGGAGTCCGCCCCCGCCGAGGAACCCGTCGATCCAGCGCGCCTTCGCGGGTGCCGATGACCCCACCGACAACGCTCGCGCGACCCGCACGGACGCCTCGTACTCGCCGAGTCGGCCGGTGTCGCGCAGCATCCGGGTGGTGCGGCCGACGAGCAGACCGTCGATGTCGTCACGCTCGCTCACCGACGTCAGTGTGTCGAGCCATCGGACGGTCGCGGTCGGGTCCTCACGCAGCGCGAGAGCGAGATGCACGTCGTCGATCGCGGTGCGCAGTGCATCGGCGGCGTCGTGGTCGAGACCGGTGACCGCCGCCGGGAGACCGGCGCACACACGCGCGAGCAGGGCGTCGCAGACATGTTCCAGGGAGGACAGATCGGTGCCCCGCACATCGCCGTAACGGACGGTGCGCACGAGGGTCGGCAGGGCGCTCATCAGGTGCAGCACATCGTGATCGAGTGCAGCCGCCGCGTCGATCGCCGTCACCAGCGACGGGATCGTGGTCCGCAGGTCGGCGAGCAACGCCCGTTCGAGCAGTTCGGTGAGGTCGGCGAGCGCGATCCCGGAACGAGTGGCACGGTCGGCCACTGTGGCGCCCGCTGCGGATTCCACCGTCGTGCCCCACCGCGACGCCTCGACGATCGCCACCGACAACTCCGGTTCCCACCGCAGCGTCCAGGTCTCGCGGAAGGTGCCGGTCGAGCGCACCTCGCTCTCCGCCGGTCTACCCCAGTCGATACCGAGCAGCGCCAGGCGGTGCAGCAGTCGCGACCGGGCGACGTCGATCTCCCGGCGCAGGTCCAGATCGAGATGCCTGGCTTCGGCGGACCGCTTGAGACGCAACGACTTCGCATTCCGCTGCAGGTCGGTGTCGAGCGGGACGGTGGGGGTGTCCTCGGAGACGGAACCGAGTGCCTCACCGACGACGAGCCGGCGGGAGACGAGACCGAGCAGGACGTCGTCGCCGTCGCACAGCACCGACCGCGTCGCCTCGACGACCTCGTCGAGTCCGGCCACCGCGCGACCGCGCAACGCCGCGAGCGTGTCGGCGAGACGTGTCGCCTCGATGATGTGGGCGCTCGAGACGGGTAGATCCTCCTCGCGCAGGACACGGGCCACGCGGGTGAACCAGCGCGCGGTCGTGTCCGCGGGCTGGGTGAACAGGTGGTGGTACCAGCCGGGTGAGGTGATGCCGGCGCCGTAGCCCGACGACAGCGACAACCGGGAGTGGCTCCACGGCACCCACGTGAGGGTGGTCTTGACCTTGGGCATGCCCTTGAGCAGGCGCGCGTCGGGCGCTGCCGGTCCGAGCCGGCCGGTCAGTGCGGGTGCGTGCATCGCTCCGCACACCACGGCGATCGCGCGGGCCCCGGCCTTGACCGTCGCGCGCAGCACCTGCCGCATGTGCGCCTCGCGTCGCGCGGTGTGGTCGTCGATCCCGACGTCCTCGCGCAGCGCGCGCATCGCGTCCGTGATCTCGTCGAAGGCCTGTGCGGTGCCGTGCTCTACCACCGCGTCCCACCACTGCTCGAAGTCGGAGTATCCGCCGGCGCGGGCGAGTATGCCGAGCAGGTTGTCGGTCGCGCGGTCGCCGACCTCGCGCTCCGCGCCGAGCGACATCGACGCTGGAAGGTCGCAGAACCGCACGTCGGCATCGTGCAGGTACGCCCAGCGCAGGGCCTGCCATTCGGGGGAGAAGGCCGCGAACGGCCAGAACGCCGCCCGCGCCGGTTCGTCGCGTGCGTAGGCCAGCAATGCCACCGGCGGCACCATGTCGTCGGCCACGGTGAGCGGGAGCACCGGATCGGCGTCCGACGGACCCTCGATGAGGACGGTGTCGGGTTCGAACTCCGCGAGTGCCTGCAGGACCGCACGCGCCGAACCCGGCCCGTGGTGCCGGATCCCGAAGACCCGGATCTCCGCGGGCGCATCCGCGCGGTCGAAGAGAGCGTCGGTCACCCGGTGATCTCCCGGCACGCCCGGTAGAAGTCGGTCCAGTCGCCGCGTTCTCGGACGACGGCCTCGAGATATTCGTTCCAGACCACCCGATCGGAGACAGGGTCCTTGACCACCGACCCCAGGATTCCGGCCGCAACGTCGGAGGGCCGAAGCACCCCGTCACCGAAGTGCGCCGACAACGCCAGGCCGCCCGTGACCACCGAGATCGCCTCGGCGGTGGACAGCGTGCCCGACGGGGACTTCAGCTTGGTCCGGCCGTCGGTGGTGACGCCGCTGCGCAACTCCCGGAACACCGTGACGACGCGGCGGATCTCCTCCGCGGCCGCAGGCACGGTGGGAAGTTCGAGTGCGGTGCCGAGCTGTTCGACGCGGCGGGTGACGATCGAGACCTCGTCCTCCTCGCTCGCCGGCAACGGCAACACGACGGTGTTGAACCGTCGACGCAGCGCGGACGACAGGTCGTTGACCCCGCGGTCGCGGTCGTTGGCGGTGGCGATGACGTTGAACCCCTTCGTCGCCTGCACCTCGATGCCGAGTTCGGGGACGGGAAGCGTCTTCTCCGACAGGACGGTGATCAGCGCATCCTGCACGTCGGCGGGGATGCGGGTGAGTTCCTCGATCCGTGCCACGGCGCCGTCGCGCATCGCGGTCATGACCGGGGAGGCGACCAGCGCGTCGGCGCTCGGCCCTTCGGCGAGCAACCGCGCGTAGTTCCAGCCGTACCGCACCGACTCCTCGGTCGTACCCGCCGTTCCCTGCACGAGCCGGGTCGACGAACCGCTGATCGCGGCGGCGAGATGCTCCGACACCCAGGTCTTCGCGGTACCCGGCACACCGAGCAGCAACAGTGCCCGGTCGGTCGCCAGGGTCGCCACGGCAACCTCGATCAACCGGCGCGGACCGACGTACTTCGGGGTGATCACGGTGCCGTCGGGCAGTTCGCCGCCGAGCAGATAGGTCACCACCGCCCACGGGGACAGTTGCCACGACGGCGGGCGCAGCCGGTCGTCGAGTCGCGCGAGCGCCGCGAGTTCGTGCGCGTACTGCTGCTCGGCGTGTGGGCGCAGCAGGTCGGTGCCGGACCCGGCGGTCTCGGACGTGCCCGTCTCGGGCATCGCGGCCTCGTCGGTGCCGACAACTGCAGGGGTCGACTCGAAGTCGGTCAACTCAGCTCCTCGTGGATCGTCTTGCGGAGGGTCAGGGTGTCGGCTGCGCTCGCGAACAGGTGCAGGCGACCGAGATCGTCGGTGCGGTTCGCGGCGTCGGCCAGCAGATCGGCCAGCTCGAACGGTGCCCGGTGGGCGAGCAGCGTCAGGACGTCGCGCACCAGACGGGTGGTCGTCAGCTTCGTGTACAGCGCGGTGAGCACCTTCTCGGCGACATCGCGCGGCCACGGCGCCGGGAGCGCGGCGAGCAACGCGTCGTCGAGAACCGCGGGCGGCGACGCCTCGCGCAGGTGCGTGAGCAGGATGTCGCGAGGTACGACCCGGGCGACCGATGTGTCGCCGGTGCCGTCGCGTCGCAGCAACGCCGCGGCCCATCCGCTGTCGCGTTGCCGGACCGCCGCGCGGCCCCACGCGTCCGTCAGTGCCGTGCGGAGGGCGTCGTCGACGTCGAACTCCGGCAGCACCCCGTCTCCGATGTGCTCGCGCCACACCGACAGCGGAGCGGCCGCGACTGCCGCCACCAGCAGATCGCGGGCCGGACCGTCGGAGAGACCGTCGCGGAGTGCGCTCTCGTCCGGCCGTTCGGGGACGGCGAGGGTGACGGTCGAGCCGTCGACGAGCAGCCATTGCCGCACTCGTTCGGCCATGCGTCGCGCGAACGCGGAGTCGGGGAGGCGGGGAAGAAGGTCGAGCGCGACGGCGCGAACCTTGCGGCTACGGTCGTCGAGGGCGCGCTCGAGCAGGTCTTCGTCGTGCGGGCCGAGACCGACCGCGAGCAGGGCGACGAGCTCGGCCCGCTGGGCGGCGGTCTGCGCACCCCATGACGCCGCGAGCGTGGCTGTCGCCGCGGCCGGATCGTGTGCGCGGAGCACCTCGAACCATCGGCGTCGCCGGGCGGGCGGACCGACGTGCCAGGGCGTGTCGTCGAGCGGGTCGGGTGGCAGCAGATCGGCCCATTCCGGGTGGCGCGCGGCCACCCAGCGCCCGCGGGCGCCGGTGAGAGCGATCAGCCGGTCGCGGTGCACCGCGTCGGTGGTCGCGACGATCAACAGGTCGACCACGATGTCGTGCGACGCGCGGAGCCGGGCCGCCACCTCGAACCATTCGTCGAGTAGCGGGGAGCGGACGGCGAGCAGCGCGCGCAGGCGTTCGGCAGCCGCGCCGGGCAGGACGGGACGGTCGTCGTCCGGGGCCGGCGACGGCAGCTCGCGGATCACCGGCACGGTCGCGGCGGTGAGGAAGGTCGCCTCCAGGGCGGCAGCGGCGAGCAGTGTCGCGGCGGGGTCTCCGGCGAGTTCGCCCGCGGCACCGGCCGTGTGCAGCGCGCCGAACTCCGGGGCGGAGCGTGCCGTTCCGAGAAGTGCTGCGGCCGTCAGCGATTCGGGCAAGGCGGTCACCAGGTCATCACCTGTCCTCCGGTGAACAGTGAGACGGGAGTGAGAGCGGTTCCGTCCCAGTCGCCGCAGACCGTCACGGGACGGCCTCCCGCGACGGCGTGCAGCCGCCAGCGGCTGTCGTCGTCACCGGCCAGCGGCAGTGCCCGTCCGGACGGGTCGACGACGTACCAGCCGTCCTCGCTGTCGGTGGGAGTGACCGCGTCGAGCAGGACGGGCCAGGTGCGCAACCACGGATCTGCTCCGCGCATGCGGGCGTATTCGTCCAGCGCGGCGTCGAGTCCGGTGGCGGGCAGGGTCGTGAACGGCTCCGTCTCCCCGTGCTGCCGGCCGAGTACGGCTCGCAGTGGGGCCGCGCCGGGGTAGAAGTGCAGATCGGCGTCGACCAGCGAACCGGGGAAGGGGAGGGGCGTGGCGAAACGCGCTGTGCCATGAGCGAAGTCGAGCAGGATCGCCCAGCGTCCGCTCGACCTCCCCCGAAGCCACGTCTTGCGGGCGAACATCCGGCTCTCCTCGGTGACGCGCACGGCGAGGACCTGCCAGCGGTCGCGCACAGCCGGTTCGGCGCGGACCTCCTCGCTGCGGGTGCCGAAACCGAGATGGGTCTGCAGCGCACGCAGGAGCGGCCTCGGCAGCTCGTCGCGCTGCCGGTACGCCACGGCCATGAGGTGCAGGCGCGCATACTCTTCGAGCAGCCTGGCGGGCCAATCGGTTTCGTCGTTCACGACGGCGGCCAGAGCGCGCAGTGCCGACGCCGCGCCGGGAGCCTGGGCATCCACCATGCGGGCAGCGATCGCCTCGTAGATGTCGTAGCCGTGATCCACCGCCCCGAGGCCGTGCCGGATGCGGTCGGTGAGCCAGCGGTCGAGGTCGTCGAGTCCTGCCGCGACCCGCTCGGCGCGACGCCGGGCGGTCGCAGGGTCGGGCGCCTTGACCGGCTCGTCCGCCGGTGCGGGAAGTGTGGTGGACGCGATGCGGGCGGCGAGCCATCCGGTCACGAAGTCGGGCGCCTGCGCGGCCGGCACGGCACCCTCGGACCAGCGCACGAGCAGTGACAGGGCGTGCTTGCAGGGCAGCTTCCGGCTCGGGCACGTGCACGCGTAGGCGGGAGCGCTCGGGTCGATCGCCGTACGGTACGGCGTGGTGCCGCGTCCGCGGCACAGTCCCCACAGGGCGGTGGTGTCGTGACCGGTCTCGAGCCATGCGGAGGCGACGCCGCGCGCAGCCGTCATCGAGGACGGATCGGGCGCGACGGCGTTGATCTGCTGGAGGGTCCAGGGGGCGGTCACGAGCGTCGAAGGTAGGAGACGGGTCCGACAGGAACGGCGGGATCAGGATGTCGCACGGGTCTCCAGACGTGCGCGGATGCCGTCGACGAACAACCGCAGACCGAATTCGAACCGGACGGCGGGGTCGCCGTCGAGCAGGTCGTCGTCGGCCTCGGCCGGCTGTTCGGTCGCGACATCGGGGGAGAGAGGTGCGCGCGTGAGCGCACCGAGTTGCTCGAGTTGCGCGCGGGACTGCTCGTCGACGGTGTGGCCGAGCACGTAGTGCAGCAGCGCGTAGCCGGTCAGTTCGGCGTACGCCCGGGACAGACCCGCACGTTCGGCGGTGGCCACGAAGGCGTCGCGGGCCCGGGAAGTGGTCAGCCGGGAGGCGTAGCTCGAGGCGACGAGTTCGGCGCCGTCGCGATGGGCGAGCAGCGCGGCGCGGAAACGGTGCGCCAGCTCGGAGAGGGCGTCGTCCCAGGCATCGCTCGCGGGCGGCTCGTCGACACCATCGAGGATGCGGTCCGCCATGGCGCCGAGCAGGGTCTGCTTGTTCGGGAAGTGCCAGTACAACGCGCCGGGCTGGACGCCGAGCGACGACGCGAGCTTGCGCATCGTCAGGTCGCCGAGCCCGTACTCGTCGAGGATCGCCATGGCGCCGTCGAGGACGTCGCCGCGTCGCAACTGCACTGCTCTTCTGCTCCCGCTTCTCCTGCTGCCCGCGGCGGTACCGCGCCACCGGGGATCCGAACCGAAGGATTCGTGCCTTTGACACTATCGGACGCTTCGCCCTAACCTGAACGCTGTTCAATTGAACGATGTTCAAGTTCTCGCCACCCCAGGAGACGGCAGTGACCCAGGCGCCCGCCCGCACCGACATCCTCGACATCGCTCGCGACCAGGTGCTCCGTCGCGGCATCGGTTTCGACCGCGACCAGACCCTCGAGGTCCTGCAGCTGCCGGACGATCGCATCGACGACCTGCTGGCGGTCGCCCACGACGTGCGCATGGCGTGGTGCGGACCGGAGGTGGAGGTCGAGGGGATCATCAGCCTCAAGACCGGTGGCTGCCCAGAGGACTGCCACTTCTGCTCGCAGTCCGGCCTGTTCGCCTCCCCGGTGCGGGCCGCCCGGCTCGACATCCCGTCGCTCGTCGAGGCCGCGAAGCAGACCGCCAAGACCGGGGCGACCGAGTTCTGCATCGTCGCGGCCGTACGCGGACCCGACGAACGCCTCCTCGCGCAGGTCGCGGCCGGTATCGAGGCGATCCGCAACGAGGTCGACATCCAGATCGCGTGCTCGCTCGGCATGCTCACCCAGGAACAGGTCGACCGACTCGTCGCGATGGGTGTGCACCGCTACAACCACAACCTCGAGACCGCCCGCTCGCACTTCCCGAATGTCGTCACCACCCACACCTGGGAGGAGCGCTTCGAGACGCTGCGCATGGTCCGCGAGGCGGGTATGGAGGTGTGCTGCGGAGGCATCCTCGGAATGGGTGAAACCGTCGAGCAGCGAGCCGAATTCGCAGCCGACCTCGCGGCGCTCGAACCCGACGAGGTACCGCTGAACTTCCTCAATCCGCGCCCCGGCACCCCTTTCGGCGATCTCGAGGTGCTGCCCGCCACCGAGGCGCTCAAGGCGGTGGCGGCCTTCCGATTGGCGTTGCCGCGCACCATCCTCCGGTTCGCCGGTGGCCGCGAGATCACGCTCGGCGACCTCGGCGCGCAGAAGGGGATCCTCGGCGGGATCAACGCCGTCATCGTCGGCAACTACCTCACCACGCTCGGCCGACCGGCAGAGACCGACCTCGATCTGCTCGGCGAACTCAAGATGCCGATCAAGGCCCTCGGCGAGACGATCTGATGTTCGATCCGTTCACCGGCGAAGCGATCGTCGACGGGACGATCCGAACCCGTTCCACAGCAGTGCAACTCGGGCTCGAACCGCCGCGCTTCTGCGCGCAGTGCGGTCGCCGGATGATCGTCCAGATCGCGCCGGACGGGTGGTGGGCACGGTGCTCGCGCCACGGGACCGTCGACTCGGTGATGAGCGAACAACGCTGACCTACCGTGGCGCGTCTCGGATCGTGCCGGGCCGACTGTGCGACCGATTCGCGAAAGTTACGGCGACCGAACGATGTAACTTCGTGTGCATGCTGAATACTCGACTGCTGCCGTTACGCAACGACCGAGCACAGCTGCGGGCGATGATCGGCGACGACGCGGCCGCCTACGCCGCCGGGACGGCAGATCCACTCGTGCGCCGGTACGCGCACCTGCCCGAACCGGCGTATACGGAAGCGTCCGTCGCAGCGTTGATAGACGGCGAGATTCGGCACGGGCTGGAGCGCGGAGATCTGGCCGTACTGACGATCGCCGATCCGGAGACCGATCGCTTTGCCGGCAGCCTGGTGTTGTTCGACATCGCCGACGAGGAGGCAGAAGTCGGATTCTGGTTGCATCCGCACGGTCGTGGGAAAGGGCTCGCTGCCGATGCACTCGAACTTGCGGCCGAGCTCGCGCGGCGCAGCGGTTTACTTCGCCTGACCGCGCGCACCCTCCCCGAGAACGAAGCATCACAGCGCGTCCTCGAGCGGTGTGGTTACATCCGCGGTGACCGAACCCGGACCGTCACTCCGTCGGGGGCGGAAGCCCTCGCCGTGCACTACTCACGGGATCTCGGATGATGCGTGTTGTCGCTGTCTCCCGGGCGGGGCGAGCACGCGGGCCTCTGCGAGGCTCGGAACGCTACGGGAGCTCACGTTCTTCGGCAGGATAGGTCACGATCCCGTCGGAACCCACCGACGGCGTCGCGCCCCACTGCCCCAGTTCGTGCTGTCGCGGCTTCGCGTTGTTGACGAGATGCACGACGGTCCATCCCCGTGCGGCGAGGGTGTTCGCGATCAACAGTCGGTGACAGCGCCACGGCATCGGCTCGCCGCACATGATCGCGACGTGCCGATGCTCGGCCAGTTCGGTAAGGCGCTCCAATCCGGCCTCGAAGTCGTCGGTGAGGGTGTAATCGGCGTAGTTCTTGAAACTCGCGTTCTTCCAGCCCGCGTTGACGGCCGGATCGATGCCCTTCTGCTTCGGCCGCCTGCCACCGAGTTCGGTGAGGTGCAGATAGCCGATCCCGGCGCTGTCGAGCCAGGAGGGCATCTCGTCGGCGTCGAACTGCGGGCTGCGGCGCGAACCGGGCATCTTCCGCACGTCGACGACGAGTTCGATGTCGGCCGAGGTCAGCGTGTCGAGCAGGACGGACTGCGAACACGTCCAGTGGCCGATGGTCCACAGGACGCGGGTGTCGGCACTCATGCCTCCATCGTGCCATCACGCGTGCGCCAGCCGGCGGCGCAGTTCCCCGGCGCCGTCGCCCTCCAATCGGGACAACCCCGCGCGACGGCCCGAGAGCAGCAGCAGGATCGCGGAGATCGGTCCCCGCACCTCGGGTCCGGAACCGGAGGACCACTCGGCATCGGTTGCGGTGAGACGGAATCCGTCGAGCGGGAGGTCGGCGAAGACACGGGCCTTCCCGGTGCCGCGGGTGGACCACAACCGAGTGGCGCCCGCTGTTGCGGCGTCCGGCGGCATCGGCAGGTCGCGATGCAGGGGTATCGCGATGTCCTGGCCGTGGACGAGCAGATCGACCATCGTCTCGAGCGGGGTGATGCCCACATTGTGCCGGCGGGAGCCGATCATTCCCCGGAGATCGGCGATCAACTCGGCCGTCGGCTGTCGGGCGCGGTGCCGGGAGGACTCACGGATGATCGTGTTCACGCCACCGGGATGACGCAGCGCCATCCGAACGAGGTCGACCACGGTGAGCTGCTGTAGCGTGAGGTGGGCCGCGACGTCGCGCACGGTCCAGCCCTCGCACAGCGACGGCCGGCTCCACTCGTCGTCGGTCAGTTGCTCCAGCAGATCGGCGGTGCGTACGCGCTGCTCGTCGATCGCGTTCCAGATGTCGTCGACGTTCATGGGATCACCCGACCTGTGCTCCGCCCGACACACGATCCACCCATTCTAGATCGCGGATCGTGCCCCACCCGAGGATTCCGGTGCCGGTACGGCGTCCTCCGCGGCACGGCTCACCGACTCCCACTCGAGCCAGGTGGCAATCTTCTCCCGGGTGGCGGCCACGGCCGCATCCAGGACGGCGCTGCCCAGGACGATGCGTCGCGGCGGTCGGTCGGCATCGACGACCTCGAGCAGTGCCCGCGCGGCCAGGGCGGGGTGGCTGTCGATGCTCGTGGACGCGCTCTGCTTTTCGATCTCGGCTCGCAGCGAGTCGTAGTCCGATCGCGGAGCGCTCACCGTCATGGTGGTATAGAGGTCGGTCCAGTAGCCGCCCGGCTCGACGATCGTGACGTCGATGCCGAAATGCGCGGCCTCGAGAGCCAGGGCTTCACTGAGTCCTTCGAGGGCGAACTTGCTCGCGCTGTACAGCCCTGTGCCGGGCCCGCTCAGTACGCCCCCGATGCTCGAGATCTGCACGAGATGCCCGCGCCCTCGGCTCCGGAAGGCCGCCATGGCGGCCTGGCTGACCCACATCGCTCCGAAGAAGTTCGTCTCGAACTGTGCACGCGCCTGCTCCTCGGTGAACTCCTCGACGAATCCGTAGGCCATGGTGCCCGCGTTGTCGACGACGATGTCGAGGCCTCCGAAATGCTCGCGGGCGGTGTCGAAAGCGGCGAACACCGCCGTGCGGTCGGTGACGTCGGCCGGGAGTCGGAGGAGACGTTCCGGATCCCGGGGGAGATCGGCCGATTCGATCGATCGGGAGACGGCCACGACGTTGTCGCCTCTCGACAGCGCCGCACGGGCGAACTCCCTGCCCAGGCCGCGGCTCGCGCCGGTGATCAACCAGGTGCGGGGACGGACGCCGGGGGTGGTGGGGGACGCGGTCGTCGGTTGGGCCTTCAATGCATATCTCCTGAGTGAGACGAGACGGTCCGTCTCGTTCATTCGAGGATGACCCTCCGGAGGGCGCCTGTCAAGACGCAACGTCTCGTCTCGATGAGATATCGTCGTCCCATGCCCCCACGCCCCGAAACCGGACACTCCCGGCGGAACCCCGCCTCGCGGAAAGCGATCCTCGATGCCGCTTTCGGCCTGGTCGCCGAGGTCGGCTACTCGAAACTCGGTATCGAGGCGATCGCCGCCCGGGCCGGCGTGGGAAAGCAGACGATCTATCGCTGGTGGCCGTCGAAGGGAGCCGTGCTCCTCGACGCGTATCTGGCACACACGCAGGGCGATGCCGGAGACGAGGCCGCGCTGCCCGACACCGGCGACCTCCGCGCGGACCTCGTCGCGGTGCTGCAGGCCACCGTGGCGGAGCTGCGTGATCCGACGTTCGCCGTCCCCCTGCGAGCGTTGACCGTGGCGGTACTCGAAGACCCCGAACTCGCAGCGGAATACGAACACCGCCTCGACGCGCCGATGCGGGAGATGAAGAAGGCCAGGCTCCGGGCCGCGCAGAGTGCGGGGCAACTGCCGGACGACCTCGATCTCGATGTCGCCGTGGACATGTTGTTCGCGCCTGTCGCTCAGAAGTGGTCGACCGCCGGCGAGCCCCCGTCGGACGGCTATGTCCGCACTCTGGTCGAGACCGTTCTCTCCGGCCTGACGCGTCCGTCCGAGGGCGACCGGTCCGCCGATCTGTAACGTACGACTCCTCTTGTCCGACACACACGTCGGAATCACATGACGATCAGGGGAGGGGCAGCATGGGTTCGGTCGATGTTCTGGAATGGATCCGCGAAGGTTATCTGGCGGGCGACCCGCTGCGCTCGGCGCTGTTCGTCGGGTCGGCCTTCCTGACGATGCCGCTGCAGTTGCTCGAGGTCATCATGGGACGGCCTTTCTGATCTCCTCCGGGAGGTTCACACCGGCGGTCGCAGGGCGGCGAATTCGTCCGTCACGCGCAGCCTGGAATCGGTGAAGCGGTAGAGCGCCGGGGGGCGACCTCCCGCTTTGCCGGACGGTGCGGTGTTGCCGGTGCGGGTGAGCACGTTCCGGCGCGCCAGCACCCGTTGGAGATTGGTGGCATCCACCTCGTAACCCAATGCAGCGCAATAGATGTCGCGCAGCGTGGACATCGAGAACTCCGCCGGTGCGAGGCCGAATGCGATGTTCGTGTACGACAGCTTCGCGGCAAGGCGCGCATGGGCGTTCGCCACCATCACCCCGTGGTCGAAGGACATCGCGGGAAGGTCCGAGACCGGATGCCAGGCCGTATCGGACGGCAGCTGGGGATCCGAGGTGAGGGGGATCAGACCGAGATAGGTCGACGCGATCGTGCGCGGTCCCGGCACCCGATCCGGGTCGGAGAAGACCGACAGCTGTTCGAGGTGCGCGACCTTGCGGACGTCGACCTTCTCCGCCAGTTGCCGCCTCGCCGACGTCGTGAGGTCCTCGTCGTTGCGTAGTTGGCCGCCGGGGAGCGACCACGTGCCGGCCTGCGGATCGAGGGCCCGCTGCCACAGCAGCACCCCGAGTTCGGGCTCCTCGCGGAGGGCTCCCGAGGCGTCCGGGAAGCGGCGAACCTGGAACACGGCGATGAGCACTTCGTGGCGGGTGTTACCATGTGTCATGTTTTCGATCCTAAGTCGAAAACCTCGAATACGGCAATTCCGGTAGAACCCGCCGGGATGACACCCTCGAAGGAGCTAGGCCATGACCACGACCGAGTGGGCGGGAGCCGCCACCATCGTCGACGGCCCCGGCGGATACACGGGCGTCGAGGCGACGCCGGAGTGGGCCGAGGAGGTCCGCCGGTTGGCCCGTGAGCGCAACGCCACGCTGCTCGCGCACAACTACCAGCTTCCCGCGATCCAGGACGTCGCCGACCACGTCGGCGACTCGCTCGCGCTCTCGCGTATCGCCGCCGAGGCCGAGGAGGACACCATCGTCTTCTGCGGCGTGCACTTCATGGCCGAGACCGCGAAGATCCTCAGCCCGAACAAGACGGTGCTCATCCCCGACGAGCGCGCCGGCTGCTCGCTCGCCGACTCGATCACCGCCGACCAGCTGCGCGAGTGGAAGGCCGACCACCCCGACGCCGTGGTGGTCTCGTACGTCAACACCACCGCCGAGGTCAAAGGCCTGACCGACATCTGCTGCACGTCCTCGAACGCCGTCGACGTCGTCGCGTCCATCGACCCCGACCGCGAGGTGCTGTTCCTGCCCGACCAGTTCCTCGGCGCCCATGTCAAGCGCGTCACCGGTCGCGAGAACATGCACATCTGGGCCGGGGAGTGCCACGTGCACGCCGGCATCAACGGCGACGAGCTCGCCGCGCAGGCCAAGGCGCACCCCGACGCCGACCTGTTCGTCCACCCCGAGTGCGGTTGCGCCACCTCGGCGCTGTATCTCGCCGGGGAGGGCTTCGTGCCCGACGACAAGGTCAGAATCCTGTCCACCGGCGGGATGATCGACGCCGCCCGGGAGACCGGCGCGAAGCAGGTCCTCGTCGCCACCGAGGTCGGCATGCTGCACCAGCTCCGCAAGGCCGCGCCCGGCATCGACTTCCAGGCGGTCAACGACCGGGCGTCGTGCCCCTACATGAAGATGATCACGCCCGCCGCGCTGCTGCGCTGCCTGCAGGAGGGACGCGACGAGGTCCACGTCGCAGCCGACGTCGCCGAGCGGGCCCGCCTGTCGGTGCAGCGCATGATCGCCATCGGCAACCCGGGCAGCGGCGAGTGACCACCGCCATCACGGTCGCGTGGGAGGACCACGCCGACCTGGTGGTCGTCGGGGGTGGCGTCGCCGGTCTCACGGCCGCGCGCGCCGCCTCCCGGCGCGGCGCGCGGGTGCTCACGGTGAGCAAAGGGGGCCCCACCGACACGGCCACCCAGTACGCCCAGGGCGGTATCGCCGTGGTGGCGCCGGTGGGCGACAGCGTCGACGCCCACGTCGCCGACACCCTCGCGGCGGGCGGGGGACTGTGCGACGAGGACGCGGTGCGCTCGATCGTCACCGCCGGCCCCGATGCCGTCACCGCTCTGCGCGATCTCGGCGCGGTGTTCGACACCGCCGGAGACGGCGACATCGCCCGCACCCGCGAGGGTGGGCACAGCACCCGCCGCATCATTCACGCCGGTGGCGACGCGACCGGCGCCGAAGTTCAGCGCGCCCTCGGCGAGGCGGGCTTGCCCGTCCTGTTCGGCGCCGCTGCCGCCCGGGTCCTCACCGACGCGCGGGGTGTCACCGGACTGCTCGTCCTCGACGAGCGCGGGTACGGCGTCGTCCACGCCCCGGCCGTGTTGCTCGCGACCGGTGGCCTCGGGCAGCTGTACGCGTGCAGCACGAATCCGCCCGGCGCCACGGCCGACGGCATCGCGCTGGCCCTGGCCGCCGGCGCCGGTGTCGCCGACCTCGAATTCGTCCAGTTCCACCCGACCGTGCTGTTCGCGGAAGGCGGCACCGGACGTCGGCCGCTCATCAGCGAAGCAGTGCGCGGGGAGGGAGCACGATTGGTCGACTCCCGCGGCCGATCGATCACCGAGGGTGTGCATCCGCTCGGCGACCTCGCACCCCGCGACGTCGTCTCGCGGGCCATCGCCGAGCGACTCACTGCACTCGGTGAGGATCACGTGTACCTCGACGCCCGTCACCTCGACGGCTTTGCCACGCGTTTTCCGACCATCACGGCGATGTGTGCCGACGCCGGTCTCGATCCGGCCCGTGATCTGCTGCCGGTCGCTCCCGCCGCGCACTATTCGTGCGGCGGTGTCGTCACCGATGTGCACGGCCGCACCCGCATTCCCGGTCTGTACGCGGCCGGTGAGGTGGCACGTACCGGCCTGCACGGCGCGAACCGGCTCGCCTCCAACAGCCTTCTCGAAGGGCTCGTCCTCGGCGAGCGCGCGGGGATGGCCGCGGCGATCGAACGGGCCGGAACGCGTGTCGAGACCGACGGCATTCCCGCCGTCGCCCCGCCCGTCTGTGATCGGACGGTGCTGCAGCAGCTCATGACCCGGCACGCGCTGGTCGTGCGCGACGCGAACGGACTGGCCGCTGCCGCAGTCGAACTCGACAGGATGAGCGTCGCTGCAAGCTGTACCGACGCCGATCGGCTCGAGGACTCGGCCCTCACCGTCACCGCGCGGGCCCTGCTGCTCGCGGCGCAGCGCCGCACCGAATCGCGGGGATGCCACACCCGCAGCGACCGTCCGGACACCGACCCGACGCAGGCACGCAGCCTCGAACTGCGCATCGACGATGACGGCGAGTTGTCCTTCACCACACCGGAACTGACAGGAGTCAACTGAGATGACCACCGCCCTGCCCGACGGACTCGACCTCGCCGAGACCCGCGAGCTGGTCCGGAAGGCGCTCGACGAGGACCTGCGCTACGGACCGGACGTCACCACCGACGCCACCGTGCCCGCCGACGCTGTCGCCACCGCCTCGGTGGTCGCGCGGCAGGCCGGCACCCTCGCCGGTCTGGACGTCGGTCTGCTCGTCCTCGACGAGGTCATCGGTGCCGATCATTACGGCGTGCTCGATCGCAGGTCCGACGGGGAGCGGGTGCTGCCCGGCGATTCGGTCCTGACCGTCGAGGCGCCGACCCGCGGCCTGCTCACCGCCGAGCGCACGATGCTCAATCTCCTGTGTCACCTGTCGGGCATCGCGACGGCGACCTCGCACTGGGTCGATGCGGTGACGGGCACCGAGGCGAAGATCCGCGACAGCCGCAAGACACTGCCGGGAATGCGCGCGCTGCAGAAGTACGCCGTGCGGAGGGGTGGCGGCGTCAACCACCGCATGGGGCTCGGCGACGAGGCGCTGATCAAGGACAACCATGTCGCGGCGGCCGGTTCGGTGGTCGCGGCGCTGCGAGCCGTCCGCGAGCATGCCCCCGACATCGCGTGCGAGGTGGAGGTCGACACCCTCGAACAGTTCGACGAGGTGCTCGCCGAGAACGTCGAGTTGATCCTGCTCGACAACTTCCCGCTGTGGCAGACGCAGATCGCGGTGCAGCGGCGCAACACCCACGCGCCGCAGACACGACTCGAATCCTCCGGCGGCCTGTCCCTCGACGTCGCCGCGGACTACGCGCGCACGGGCGTCGACTTCCTCGCGGTGGGTGCGCTCACCCACTCTGTGACCGTCCTGGACTTCGGCCTCGACATGTGAGCGTGCAGGTCGCAGGTCGCGGCACGGATGAATCGGATGCGCCACCGGAACATCCGTCGGTGAGACGGTCCCCGCACGTGCGCTTTCTGGGGTAGAACTGACAGCACATCGACGTGCCGGTACCGGTCACGTAGGGGCGGTGCTCCGGTTGTCGCCGGTGCCGGGTGGGGGAGGAAGACAGAACACGATGCGGTTACCGATGTCACCGACCGACTCGATGTTCCTGCTCGGCGAGTCGCGCGACCACCCGATGCATGTCGGCGGTCTCCTGCTGTTCCAGCCGCCGGAGGGCAAGGACGCGAGTGACCTGAAGTCGATGTTCGCCGAGGCGCTCGCCCGGGAGGAACCCGCCGGGCCGCTGTGGCGCAAGCGGCCCACCCGCTCGCTGTTCACCCTCGGGCAATGGGCCTGGGAGGACGATCCGCGTTTCTCGATCGACTACCACGTCCGGTTCAACGCGCTGCCGTCCCCGGGCACGATGGACGATCTGTGGGAACTCGTCTCCCGTCTGCACGCCTCGCTGCTCGACCGCACGCGCCCACTGTGGGAGATGCATCTGATCGAAGGGCTGGCAGACGGTCGCTACGCCCTGTACGTGAAGATCCACCACGCGCTCGCCGACGGGGTGGGGGCCATGCGTCTGATGCGCCGCGCGCTCAGCACCGACCCGGAACGCACCGACATGCCGGCGCCGTGGGCGGTCGACGACGCCCGGTCGCCGAGCCGCTCGGCGATGGGCACCGCGATCGGGTTCCCCGGTGCGGTCGTCCGTGCGGCGACCGGCGTGGTGAACGACGCGGTGAACGTCGTGTCCGAGGCGGTCGCTCTGGTTCCGGCGCTCGTCGGCACCGTCGACCGGGCACTGCACAATCGCGGGGGTTCGTTGTCGCTGGGCGCTCCGAACACCATCCTCAACCGTCAGATCTCCGGATCGCGCAGGTTCGCGGCCCGGTCGTGGCCGATCGAACGCCTGCGCATGGTGGCCAAGGCGGCCGACGCGACACTCAACGACGTCGTCCTGGAACTGTCGGGTGGGGCTCTACGGGCGTTCCTCACCGAACACGATGCGCTGCCGGACGATTCGCTGGTTGCCATGGTTCCGGTGTCGTTGCGCCAGAGCACGAACTCGTCGGGCAACGAGATCGGCATCCTCATGTGCACGCTCGGCACGCAGTGCGCCGACCCGGTGGAACGGCTTGCGCGCGTGCGGGGTTCGATGATCGAGGGCAAGCATGCGATGAATTCGATGTCGAAGCTCGGTCGTCTCGCGACGAGCGCGGTGGGCGTGGCACCCCTTGCGGTGGGGGTGCTCACCGGTAACCGGGCGCTCCCACGGCCGCCGTTCAACGTGATCGTCTCGAACGTGCCGGGACCCGATTCGCCGCTGTACTGGAACGGTGCGCGCGTCGACGCGTTGTATCCGCTGTCGGTGCCCGTCGACGGACAGGCGCTGAACATCACGTGCACGAGTACCGACGACGAGATCGCCTTCGGGCTGACGGCGTGCGGCCGCACGGTGCCGGACCTTGCCCGGCTGCTCGATCACCTCGACGACGAACTCGGCGCCCTGGAATCCGCTCTCGGAGTCCGGGTGGAGGTCGACGACGAGGGGAGCGGGGAGGGAGACGCCGGGAACGACTGACCGTGCCGTTTCGAGAATCGGCGCGCCGCATCGCCGAACGGCCCGGGATGAGTCAGGACGTCGCCGCCACACGGCGGGCGTGCGGCGTCCACACTTCGGTGAGGGTGCGGCGGCCGATGAACAGCCCGATGTGACCGGCGTCGGCGACGGTGCTGGTGATCCTCTGCGGCGGGGTCGATACGTACTCCGCGAGCGTGGTGACCTGCCGGGGAGTCGCGATCGGGTCGGCGGAGCCGGCGATCAGATGGACCGGGCAGTCGACGGCCGCGAGATCGACGACGCGTCCTTCGGCCTTCAGGCTGCCGGCGACGAGTTCGTTGCCCACGAACAGGTGGCGCATTATCCACGCGCGGAAGGCCGAAGGGATCTCCTGCTTCCACGTGAACCAGTGCCGTTCGGCCTCCCAGCGCGCCACTTCGTCGGGATCGTGGAGCAGGGCGAGCAGCGTCATCGCTCGTTCGATCTCACCGATCGGATCGGTGGTCGGCACTCCGACGGTCCGAGCCGCCCCGTACCAGAAGTCGATCGTTGTGGCCGCGGCACCGTGGGGCGCGCGGGCCAGCACCGACAACGCCGGCTGGTCGACGTGGAAGTCGATGGGTGCTCCCGCCACGGTCAGCGAGTGCACGCGCTCGGGATGCAATGCCGCGTAGACCGTGCCGAGCCACCCGCCCTGACTGTCGCCGATCAGGTTCACCCGGTCACCGAGATGGTCGACGGCCTCGGCGACGACCGCCAGGTGCTCGTCGATCGAGCAGCCGTCCGTCGCGAGGGTCGCGGGCGCCCAGTCGAGACAGTGCAGGCGGGTCAGGCCACCGGCTCGGAGGGCTTCGACCTGACTGCGGTCGGCGGAATGGTCGACGATGCACGAATGGGTGCCCGCCTGCGGCGGCAACAGCAGCGTCGGGATCTCGTCGCGTGCGGGGTCGGAGGTGCTGCAATCACGCAGGCCTCCGAGGGGCCACCGGCGCACGACCGGCCAGTCCGTGGTCCAGCGCGGCGGCGTGGCCGATGTCAGGGCGCGGCTGTACCGGTTCGCGTCGGAGATCAGCGTGCACGGCGTGGCGCCGCGTCGTACGAGGCCGGCGAGATAGCCGCTCCAGCCGGCGATCGCCGCGGTCCCGAGACGAAACGGGGCCGCGGCGATCCGGGCTGGTGTCAGGGTCAGCATGCACTGCACCGGAGAACGTCCGCTGATGCGGTGTTCGGTATCGACTGCATCGAGTGAGTCGACGATTACTTCAGCAGGTCGCGAGCAGTGCTCGTGACGGTGGTGGTGAGCTCGCGAGCGAAGGAGACCTGCGCCTTGGCGAGATCGGCGACCCACTCGACGGGGGTGGCGTCGGCGACCTTCTCCTGCAGATCCAGGAGGCTCGAGACGGCCTTCTCGTAGGTGTCGACACCGAGGTTTCCGCTCTGCTTCGCGGCGTCGACGAACTTCGCGTTGAACTCCTGGAAGCGCTCGGTGGCCTCGTCGACGGTCTTGGTGAACTCGGTCGCGGCCTTGTCGGCAACCGCAGCGGCCGTCGAGGTCAGCTTCTCGGCCGACTGCTGGGCCGTTGCGGTGGCCTCGGCGGCGGCCTTCGTGGCGGCTTCGGTCGCCTTGGCCGTGGCATCGGTGGCCTTGGCGGCGGTGGTCTTGGTCGGTGCGGTCATGGTGTGTACCTTCCGTGGGCGCTCGTGACAGGAGCGGGGCTTCCCCTGTGGGGGTGCGCTCGGATCAGCGCTGTTAGCAGGTTAGCAATATGATAGCTAACGCGCAACGTCACTCGAAGACATAGGTTCCCGGGGCATCGCACCGCGGCGGATGCTGCGCGCTGCCCATCGCCGGGGGAGCGACCAGCTCACCGGCGCGCTTCGTCGACCATGCGGTCCAGTCCTCCCACCACGACCCGGCGGTGCGAGTGGCCTTCTCCGACCACGCCTTCGGGTCCTCGGGCAGCGTCGGCAGCTTCTCGCCGTCGGGCGCGCCGACGGCCTCGAACCAGGCCTTCGGGTTGGGGGGATTGACCGCGCCGGCCACATGGCCGCCGCTGGTCAGGACGTACCGGACCGACCCGCCGAGCAGGCCCGTGGCCTTATACGATGACGTCCACGGCACGATGTGGTCGTTGATCGCGCCCACCACATAGGTGTCGCACGTGATGTCCGACAGGTCGAGGACCTCGCCGTCGAGCTCGTACACGCCGCGCGCGAGCTCGTTGCGGCCGTACAGCGACCGCAGGTAGTGCGAGTGCATCTTCGCCGGCATGCGGGTGCTGTCCTCGTTCCACGCGAGGATGTCGAAGGCGGCGGGCTTCTCGCCCTTCATCCACCGCGACACCCAGTAGTTGAAGATCAGATCGCGCGCGCGGATCATGTCGAAGCTGCCGGCCATCTCGTTGCCGGAGAGGAAGCCCTGCTTGCTCATCCGGAACTCGACGCGGTCGAGTGTGGCCGGGTCGGTCAGCAGTGCCAGCTCGCCGACCTCGCTGTAGTCCAGGAGTGTGTTGAGCATCGTGAACGCGCTGATCCGCTTGTCGCCCAGCCTGCCCATGCGGGCCGCGGCCATCGCCGCCATCGCGCCGCCCAGGCAGATCGACAGCACCTCGATACGCGAGGATCCGGTGATCTCCTCGACGGCGTCGAGAGCCGCCGCGACACCCTGCCGGTAGTAGTCGTCCATCGTGATCTCGTGCATCGACTCGTCCGGGTTGCGGTACGAGATCGCGAACACGGTGCGGTTGTGCTGCACGGCCCACTCGATGAGGCTGCGCTGCGGCGCGAGATCGAGGATGTAGTACTTGTTGATCCACGGTGGCGCCGCCAGGATCGGGATCTCGTGCACCTCACCGGTCTGGGGGGCGTACTGGATGACCTCGATGAGGTCGTTGCGGAAGACGACCTTGCCGGGGGTCGCGGCCATGTTCTCGCCGAGGGTGAACGCCTCGCGGTCGACCTTGAGCGGCAGGCCCTTCCGGTGCACGACATCCTCGATGGCGTACTTCGCGCCGCGGAACAGGCTTGCGCCACCGGTGTCGAGCGCGCGCACGAGCACACCCGGGTTGATGAGGAAGTTCGAGGGGGCGAGTGCGTCGAACATCAAGTTCGCGAACTGGCGGGCCTTGCCGTCCTGCACGGGATCGCCCGAGCCGGCGTCGGCGAGATCCTCGACGTACTCGCGGGTGGCGAGATAGCTCTGCAGCAGCGAGAAGTAGGCCGGGTTCTCCTTCCAGGCGGCATCGGAGAACCGGCGGTCCTTCGAATCCAGCGGCATCGGGGGCTGCGGATCGGCGGCGTTCCACACGCGTGTCGCCGCTGCCGGGATGTTCGCCAGGCGGGTGGCGTACTCCGTGGTCGCGCCGGCCACGGCCCGCGGATTCTTCACTGCACGGCCGGCGACGGATGCGACGGCCGGTCCCCACCCGATCGGGTCGAGGGAGGAGGTGAGCTTCTTCTGCAGATGGTTGAGCACCGAGCAACTCCAGAACTGGGTGAATGGTCCGGAGCCGATGGTGACGTCGCCGAGAAAGGTGCGCATCTTACCCCCAGGTACGTGCTACCTGCATGTTCGTCGATGAGGCGACGAAATCGGGCTGACCTCGGACGCTGGGTGGCGCACGAACGCACTCGGTACCGATTGTGAGAATGCTCACTTCTCGTCGGGTTCGCGTCCTCCACCACGCCGACGGCGCGCGACGGTGACCTCGCGGAACGCCTCGTACATCTCCTCGAGCGAACGCCGTTGGGGATTGGTCAGGTCGGGATCCTCGCGGATCGCCCGCAGGACCGCGGACTCCGCTCCGTCGTCGGCCTGCGCGTGGGTCGCGAGGGTGTCCGCTGACAGGTGCAACTGTTCGGCGATCGCTTGCAGCACACGCTCGCTCGGCGCCCGCAGGTTCCGCTCGATCTGCGACAGGTACGGATTCGAAATGCCCACCATCGCCGCGAGTTGACGCATGGGCAGTTCTGCGAGCTCACGCTGGCGGCGGATCAATTCGCCCAACGTGCTCGGGCGCGACTCGTCCTCGTCCATGCCGTCAGCATAAGCACGGTGATCTGTGTCGAGAGCATCCTCACGCGGGCGCGACTTCGAACGTCACCACTCGATGCGAGATAGTAGAAGGTGACCCCTGTTCGACGAGAGAGGACACCTCATGCTTGCCCGCACCGACCTGCGCGGTCGTACTCCCACCACTGCGGAGCTCAGGGGCGCACTGCCCCGCGGCGGAGTGGATGTGGACGCGGTGCTCCATCAGGTCCGTCCCGTCGTCGACGACATACGCGATCGCGGCGCCGAGGCCGCGCTCGACTACTGCGAGAAGTTCGACGGGGTCCGCCCCGCCTCGGTACGTGTTCCCGCCGCGGAACTCGGCCGCGCGCTGGCCGAACTCGCCCCCGCCGTCCGTGCCGCTCTCGAGGAGGC
Source organism: Rhodococcus sp. 852002-51564_SCH6189132-a (assembly GCF_001665495.1). Classification (NCBI taxonomy): domain Bacteria; kingdom Bacillati; phylum Actinomycetota; class Actinomycetes; order Mycobacteriales; family Nocardiaceae; genus Rhodococcus; species Rhodococcus sp. 852002-51564_SCH6189132-a. The sequence goes on along the minus strand of NZ_LZMJ01000048.1, from coordinate 88,109 downwards.
CATCGCGCGCACGCGCGTCGTGCACGCGGCCCAGCGCCGCACCGACGTCACCACCGAGGTCGTCCCCGGCGGTACCGTCACCGAACGCTGGGTGCCGGTCGAACGCGTCGGCCTCTACGTGCCGGGTGGCAACGCGGTCTACCCGTCGTCGGTCGTGATGAACGTCGTGCCGGCGCAGGCCGCCGGCGTCGAATCGCTCGTCATCGCCTCGCCGCCGCAGAAGAACTTCGGCGGACTGCCGCACCCGACGATCCTCGCCGCCGCGGCCCTGCTCGGCGTCGAGGAGGTGTGGGCCGTCGGCGGCGCACAGGGTGTCGCACTACTGTCCTACGGCGGCACCGACACCGACGGCGCCGAACTCGCCCCGGTCGACATGATCACCGGCCCCGGCAACATCTACGTCACCGCCGCCAAGCGGCTGTGCCGCGCGGTCGTCGGCATCGACGCCGAGGCCGGTCCCACCGAGATCGCGATCCTCGCCGACCACACCGCCGACGCGGTGCACGTCGCCGCCGACCTGATCAGTCAGGCCGAGCACGACGTCATGGCCGCCTCGGTGCTCGTCACCACCAGGACCGACCTCGCCGACGCCGTCGATACCGCGCTCGCCGCGCAGCTCGAGCTCACCGAGCACCGTGAGCGCGTCACCACCGCGCTGTCCGGCAGCCAGTCCGGCATCGTCCTCGTCGACGACATCGAGCAGGGCCTGAAGGTCGTCAACGCCTACGCCGCCGAGCACCTCGAGATCCAGACCGAGAACGCCTCCGAGGTCGCCGCGCGTGTCCGGTCGGCGGGCGCGATCTTCGTCGGGCCGTGGGCGCCGGTCTCCCTCGGCGACTACTGCGCCGGATCGAACCACGTGCTGCCCACCGCCGGCTGCGCCCGGCACTCGTCGGGCCTGAGCGTGCAGACCTTCCTGCGCGGCATCCACGTCGTCGAGTACACCGAGGCGGCCCTGAAGGACGTCTCCGGTCACGTCATCACCCTCGCGAACGCCGAGGACCTGCCCGCCCACGGTGAAGCCGTCCGTCTGCGATTCGAGGCGCTGAAGTGACCCAGATCCCCGGCTCCCGCATCACCCTCGCCGACCTGCCGTTGCGCGAGAATCTGCGCGGCAAGTCGCCCTACGGTGCACCGCAGCTGACGGTGCCCGTCCAGCTCAACACCAACGAGAACCCGCACCCGCCCACGCAGGCGCTCGTCGACGACGTCGCCGAGGCCGTGCGTGAGGCGGCGACGCAGCTGCACCGCTATCCCGACCGCGACGCGGTCGCGCTGCGCACCGACCTCGCCGCTTATCTGACGAAGGCGTCCGGTGTTCCCCTCGGCGTCGAGAACGTCTGGGCCGCGAACGGTTCCAACGAGATCCTGCAGCAGCTCCTGCAGGCCTTCGGTGGCCCCGGGCGCACGTCGATGGGCTTCGTGCCGTCGTACTCGATGCACCCGATCATCGCCGACGGCACCCAGACCGAGTGGCTGGCCACCTACCGGCGCGACGACTTCACCCTCGACGTCGACGCATCCGCCGCCGCCGTGCGCGAGCGGCGGCCCGACGTCGTCTTCGTCACCAGCCCCAACAACCCGACGGGACACAGCATCCCGCTCGACCAGTTGCGGGTGATCCTCGACGCCGCCCCCGGCATCGTGATCGTCGACGAGGCGTACGTCGAGTTCTCCTCGCAGCCGAGCGCTCTGTCGCTGATCGACGAGTACCCGACGAAGATCGTCGTCTCGCGGACGATGAGCAAGGCGTTCGCCTTCGCCGGTGGACGGCTCGGCTATCTCGCCGCAGCCCCCGCGATGATCGACGCGCTGCTGCTCGTGCGCCTGCCCTACCACCTGTCGGTCATCACCCAGGCCGCCGCGCGTGCGGCCCTGCGGCACGCCGCCGAAACTCTCGCGTCGGTTGCGGAACTGGCCGCCCAGCGCGACCGCGTCGCCGCCGAACTCGCCCGGTTCGGCTACGACGTGATCCCCTCCGACGCCAACTTCATCCTGTTCGGCCGCTTCGCGGACGCCCCTGCCACCTGGCAGCGGTATCTCGACGAGGGTGTACTCATCCGCGACGTCGGGATCCCCGGCTACCTGCGCACCACGATCGGCCTGACCCACGAGAACGACGAGTTGCTGCGAGTGAGCGAGAAGCTCGCGGCCACGGAAATCGAGGAAACCCGATGAGCGACCGCATCGCGCGCGTCGAACGCACCACCAAGGAATCGAGCATCACCGTCGAGATCGACCTCGACGGGACCGGCCGCACCGAGATCTCCACGGGGATCCCGTTCTACGACCACATGCTCACCGCGCTCGGCCAGCACGGTTCGTTCGATCTCACCGTGCAGGCGCAGGGCGACATCGAGATCGAGGCCCACCACACCGTCGAGGACACCGCCATCGTCCTCGGCCAGGCCTTCGGTCAGTCCCTCGGCGACAAGCGCGGCATCCGGCGCTTCGGCGACTGCTTCATCCCGATGGACGAGACCCTCGCGCACGCGTCGGTCGACGTCTCCGGCCGTCCCTACTGCGTGTTCACCGGTGAACCCGACTACATGGTGCACTCGGTGATCGGGGGATATCCCGGCGTGCCCTACTCGACGGTGATCAACCGGCACGTGTTCGAGTCGTTCGCCTTCCACGCCCGCATCGCCCTGCACGTGCGGGTGCTCTACGGCCGCGACCCGCACCACATCACCGAGGCCGAGTTCAAAGCGGTCGCCCGCGCGCTGCGCGAGGCCGTCGAACCCGACCCGCGTGTGACCGGCATCCCGTCGACGAAGGGCAGTCTCTGACATATGGATGTCGTCCTCACCTACCTGTGCTTCATCGTGGCCGGATTCGCGGCAGGCGGAACGTGGTCGATGTGGAAGGCGCGCAACACGTTGTTCGCGGGTGTGCTGCTGGCTCTGACCGTGCTGGCCGCCGCCGCGGGCGTCTTCCGGCTGCTCTGACGTGGCGGAACAACAAGGACTGTTCACCGTTCGTGGTCTGATCCCGGCGTGGTCGACGTCCGCTGCGGCCTTCGGCGGCTTCTCGCTGCTGCTGCCGGTCGTGCCGTGGGCGATCGCCGAGGCCGGCGGCGGCGACATGCTCGCCGGGTCGGTGACGGCGGTGTTCATGTTCACCACCGTCTTCACCCAGCTCGCGATGCCGCGACTGTTGCGCGCGTTCGGTCACCGCGCGACGCTCGTGGCCGGCTGCCTGTTCCTAGGGCCGCCGTCGCTGTTGTTCCTCGTGTCGATGGCCCCGGCGGCCGTGCTCGGGATCTCCGCGCTGCGCGGTATCGGCTTCGGCATGATCACCGTGGCGGCGGCCGCCCTCGTCGGCGAACTCGCGCCGCCGCGATTGCTCGGCCGGGCCACCGGCATGCTCGGCATCGCCATCGCCGCGTCCCAGACGATCGGCCTGCCCGCCGGGCTGGCGATCGCCGAGCGGTTCTCCACCACGCCGGTGTTCGTGCTCGGCGCGATCATCTCGTCCGCCGGTCTGCTCGCCGCGATCCGTCTGCCACGGCTGACCGCGAAACAATCCCGGACGGCGCGACGAGTGCCTCCGGTCGTGCTGTTGTTCCCGCTGGTCGCGGTCGGCGCGGGTGCGATCGCCTACGGCGGTCTCACCTCGCTGTTGCGCATCGCGGTCGCTGGCCTGCCCGTCGCGGCAGCGTTGGCCGTACTCAGCGCGTCCTCGCTGATCGGGCGGTACGCGGCAGGTTCCGTCGCGGACCGGGTCGGCGCCGGCAAGTTGCTGCCCGTCGGTCTCGGCCTGGCGGGCCTGGCGATGATTCCCTTCGCGCTCGTCGCCGACGACCGCGGGGGAGCGGTGCTGCTGATCGTCGCCGCGATCGCCTTCGGATTCGGCTTCGGTGTCGTGCAGAACGAGGCGCTGCTCGTCGCGTTCCGTCGCGCCGGGGCCGGTAACACCGGCTCGGCGAGCGCCGCCTGGAACATCGGCTTCGACGCCGGCACCGGCGCCGGTTCGTTCGCCCTCGGCGCGGTGGCAGCCGCGGCCGGATATCCCGCGGCGTTCGCCGCGGCCGCGGTCCTGGTCCCGGCCCTGCCGCTGCTGGCCCGACTGGCCGGGCCGTCGGAACGTCCCCGTCCCACCACCTAGAATCGACATCATGAGCGCAACCACGGTCGCCGTCCTCGACTACGGCTCGGGCAATCTCCACTCCGCCACGCGGGCAGTCGCCCGTACCGGCGTGCATGTGGAGGTCACCGCCGACCCGAAGATCGCGCTCGCCGCCGACGGCCTCGTCGTCCCCGGCGTCGGTGCCTTCGACGCGTGCATGAAGGGCCTGCGCAGCGTCGGTGGAGACAAGATCATCGGCACCCGCCTCGCCGGCGGACGCCCCGTGCTCGGCATCTGCGTCGGCATGCAGATCCTGTTCGAACGCGGCGTCGAGCACGGCATCGAGACCGAGGGCTGCGGCGAGTGGCCCGGTACGGTCGAGCGCTTGGACGCACCGGTGCTGCCGCACATGGGCTGGAACACCGTCGAGGCGCCCGCCGACTCGGTGCTCTTCGCCGGCATGGACGCCGACACCCGCTTCTACTTCGTCCACACCTACGCCGCCCGCAAGTGGGAACTCGACACTCCCGAGCGTCTCGCCCCGCCGAAGGTGACCTGGGCCGAGCACGGCAGCCGGTTCGTCGCCGCCGTCGAGAACGGTCCGCTCTCGGCCACCCAGTTCCACCCGGAGAAGTCCGGCGACGCCGGCGCACAGTTGCTGCAGAACTGGGTCAGCTCGTTGTGACCGGGCCGCGGCGCGGTCGGCCGGGCGGAGAGTTCTCCTTCGGCCGTCACGCGCTGATGTCTGTCGGCACAGCGACCGTCGTCCTGCTCGTCACCGCGATCGTCGTGGTGGCGGTCCGGCCCACGCCGGTCGTCGGTCTCGTCATCGCACTCGTCGGCATCGTGGCGGCCGTCGTTGCGATGGGTGTCGTGTCGACGCGGTCGGCCCGCCGCGCCTTCGGTCCCGCCGAGGACGACCGTCCCGGAACCTGACGCGCCGAACCGGATTTCGCCCGGCGTGTTGCGGTAGCGAAGCCCGGTTGGGCGCGCGAGGGGCTTCGTAACGCAGCTGTGCGGACTCGAAATCGATCTGCCGCGCCCTGATTCACCTCGCGCGCTCCTCGGAGGGGACGACGGCGCCCTGCGTCGCCGCGCGCAGACGATCGGCGAACACCGCGCAGGACCGCACGATCTCCGGGTCCGCGCGCATCCGGACGTCGGCGTCGAGGGTGGCGAGCGCGAGGACGAGCCACTGCCACGACTCGACGGCGAGGTGCACCTCGGTCCGGTCGTCACCCGTCGGCCGGATCTCGGCGTCCTGGTACTTCAGCGCGTCGGCGACGTGCGTGGCCGAGGCCGCCACGTCCAGGTGCACTGGTGTCCGCCCCTGCCGGAGTCCTTGCCGCAGGTATTCCGTGGCGGACCCGGCGGGAAGCGGGCGGGGTGCGAACCGGCGGCCGGTTCGGAGCAGGTCGCGCACACGATCGAGGCGGAAGACCCGCCAGTCCTCGCGGTCGACGTCCCATCCGAGGAGGTACCACCGCAGCAGGTGGTGGACCTGCCGGTACGGCTCGACCCGGCGCGAGGTCGGCGAGCCCTGCGCGTCGACGTAGTCGAAGGTGAGCGTGTCGCACCGCGCGACCGCCTCCGCCACGGTGCCGAGCAGCTCCGCCGACACGCTGGGCGCCTGCAGCGCACTCGTCTCCACCGTGCTGCGGACGGCCGCGACCCGCGGGCGCAACCGCGCGGGCAGGAACTGGTCGAGCTTGCCGTAGGCGCGGGTGGCAGCGTCGTCCAGTCCACCTTCGGCCGGCCCGGTCGCGGCGAGAGCGCCGAGCCCCAGCAGCACCGCGACGGCCTCGTCGTCGTCGAGTACCAGCGGCGGCATCGAGCGTCCCGACGCAAGACGGTAGAAACCGCCGGGCCCGGAACGGGTTTCGACGGGATATCCGTAGCCGCGCAGCCGGTCGACGTCGCGGCGGAGCGTCCGGCGGCTCACCTGCAGCCGCCGGGCCAGCTCGTCCCCGCCGATCGCGCGTCCGGTCTGCAGGATCGACAACAACGCGAGCATCCGCTCGGTGACGTCCGCCATGCCGTCATCCTCCCACCGGTTGCGGTCAGGATCCGGCCGCAACCGGTCGTAGCGTCGAATCCATGACCACCACCGTCACGACCACCGAGGCGGCAGTGCGAGGCCGCGCCATCACGATCCGTCGCGTCCGCACCCACAACCTGGCCGACGTCGATCTGACCGTTCCGCGCAACCGGCTCGTGGTGATCGTCGGGGTGTCCGGCTCCGGGAAGTCGTCGCTCGTCTTCGACACGATCGCCGCGGAGGCCGGCTACCAGCTCAACGAGACGTACCCGCCGTTCACGCGCAATCGGTTGCCGAAGTGGACACGACCCGACGTCGACCACATCGACGGTCTGACGCCGGTGATCGTCGTCGACCAGCGCCGCCTCGGCGGCAACGCCCGCTCGACGGTCGGCACCATCACCGACACCTGGACCTATCTGCGGCTGCTGTATTCCCGTGTGGGCACACCCGTCCTCGGGGAGTCGAACCGCTTCTCGTTCAACGACCCCACCGGGATGTGCCCGACCTGCTCCGGGCTCGGCGAGATCGTCGTCAGTGCCGTCGAGCGGTTCCTCGATCTCGACAGGTCCCTCGCCGAGGGCGCGATCCTGGTGCCCGGCTTCGGCAACGGTGGGTACTGGTACTCCCAGTACGCCGACATCGGTTCCTTCGACGCGGACACACCCCTGCGCGAGTGGAAGCCCGCCGAGCGGGAGGCACTGCTCTACGGCGGCGAGGCCGCAGCGGCGCTGGGCCACAAACCGCCGGACGGATACGAGGGCGTCGTCGAGAGGTTCGAGCGCATCCACCTGCACACCTCCGACAACCTCTCCGAACGCAAACAGGACGTCATCCGACGTTTCACCCGCGCCGAGACGTGCCCGGACTGCGCCGGAGAACGGCTGAACGCGGCCGCGCGGGCGGTCACCCTTCGCGGCCGCACGATCGGGGAGCTGTCCCGCCTCGAGATCATCGAGCTGCTCGAATTCGTGCGCACGATCGACGACTCGCGCGCCGCACCTGTGGTGTCCGCACTGGTGGGCCGTCTCGAGGCGATGGTGACGATCGGCCTCGGCTATCTCGCGCTCGCCCGGGCGACCACCACGCTCTCGGGCGGCGAATCGCAACGGATCAAGTTGGTCCGGCACCTCGGGTCGAGCCTGACGGAGATGACCTATGTCGTCGACGAACCAACGGTCGGTCTGCATCCCGCCGACGTGGAGACGATGATCGACCTCCTCGAACGGCTCCGCGACAGCGGCAACACCGTCCTCGTCGTCGAACACGACCCGAGCGTGATGGCCCGGGCCGACCAGGTGATCGAGATCGGTCCCGGTGCGGGCTCGTCCGGTGGTCGCCTCGTCTTCCAGGGCACTTTCGACCGGCTCCGAACGGCCGACACTCCCACCGGCCGATCGCTGCGGCGCGACATCGGCCGCGGTCACCCCGCCCGCGAGGCGACCGGTCGTCTCACGATCGCCGATGCGTGTCGCAACAACCTCCGCGACCTGACGGTGCGGATCCCCACCGGCGTGCTCACCGTGTTCACCGGGGTCGCTGGTTCGGGAAAGTCCAGTCTCGCAGCCGAACTCGTCGATCAGTACGACGCCACGGTGGTCGACCAGCGGCCGGTGAGCACCAATCGCCGCTCCACCCCGATCACCTACGCCGGCATCGCACCCACCCTGCGGCGGATGTTCGCCGAACACAACGGTGTGCCGGCGAGCCTGTTCAGCGCGAACTCGGCGGGTGCGTGCCCGACCTGCACGGGGGCCGGTGTCGTGTACATCGACCTCGCCTTCATGGACGGACGCGAGGTCGTCTGCGACACCTGCCACGGCCGCCGGTTCACCGCCGAGGTGCTCGGGCACACCGTGAACGGCCTGTCGATCGCCGATGTCGACGACCTCACCGTCGGTCGCGCCATCGAGGAACTGCCGCACGCGGAGATCGCGCACCGACTGAGTGCGCTCGCCGGGGTGGGCCTCGACTACCTCCGCCTCGGACAGTCGCTCGACACGCTCTCCGGTGGCGAGTGTCAACGGGTGAAGATCGCCAAGGAACTCGGACGAGCGAAGACGCCGACCCTCTACGTCCTCGACGAGCCGACCACCGGCCTGCACGCCGAGGACGTCGGCACCCTCCTGTGCGTCTTCGACGACCTCGTCGACCGAGGGCACACCGTCGTCGTCATCGAACACCACCTCGACGTGATCCGGCACGCCGACCACATCGTCGACCTCGGGCCGGGACCTGGACGGCACGGCGGAACCGTGCTGTACGAGGGGTCCGTCGACGAGTACACCGGCCGTCCGACCCCGACCTGCCGGGCCCTCGACGCAGCACGGTCGGCATGACGCACGGCGCTTTCCCGGCGCCCCGGCCACGCGTTTGGCGATGTCACAGGTACAGGCACTAATGTGTACGCAGTGAGCCTGGTCCTTTTGCCCGCAGTCGACGTCGTCAACGGTGAAGCAGTTCGCCTCGTTCAGGGAGAGGCGGGCAGCGAGACCGGCTACGGTTCGCCCCGCGACGCCGCCCTCGAATGGCAGAACGCCGGCGCCGAATGGGTGCACATGGTCGACCTCGACGCGGCGTTCGGTCGCGGCGACAACCGCGCCCTCCTCGCCGAGGTCATCGGCGAACTCGACGTGAAGGTCGAGCTGTCGGGCGGCATCCGCGACGACGAGACCCTCGCCGCCGCCCTCGCGACCGGCTGCGCCCGCGTCAACCTCGGCACCGCCGCGATCGAGAATCCCGAGTGGTGCTCGCGCGTCATCGGCGAGTTCGGCGACCGCATCGCCGTGGGCCTCGACGTCAAGCTCCTCGACGGCCAGTGGCGGCTGCGCGGCCGCGGCTGGGTCTCCGACGGCGGCGACCTGTGGGAGGTGCTCGAGCGCCTCGAACGCGACGGCTGCTCGCGCTACGTCGTCACCGACGTCACCAAGGACGGCACCCTCTCCGGCCCCAATCTCGACCTGCTCCGCGAGGTGTGCGCGGCCACCGAATCGCCGGTCGTCGCCTCCGGTGGCGTCTCGACCGTCGACGACCTGCGTGCCATCGCGACGCTCGTCGACGAGGGTGTCGAAGGTGCCATCATCGGAAAGGCGCTGTACGCGGGCCGATTCACGCTGACCGAGGCGCTCGACGCCGTCTCGCGCTGACCCATGGCCGATCCCGCAGACCTGAACCGGCTGCTCGCCGTCGCGAGCGGTGTACTCGACGAGGTCGCGGAACGATTCGTCGCCGGGCACGGTGCGCCGCGTTCCGTCGACAAGGGGCCGAACGACTTCGCGACCGACCTCGATCTCGAACTCGAGCGGCGGATCTCCGGTGCCCTCGCCGAGCGCACCGGTATCCCCGTGCACGGTGAGGAGTTCGGCGGCCCGTCCGCGGGGGAGGGCACCGTCTGGTTGCTCGACCCGATCGACGGCACCATCAACTACTCCGCCGGGCTGCCGATGGCCGGGATCCTCCTCGCTCTCGTCGAGGACGGCGAACCGGTCCTCGGCCTCACGTGGCTGCCGCTGACGAATCAGCGCTTCGCGGGAATCGCCGACGGGCCGCTGCTCGTGAACGGCGAGCCCACCGAACCGCTGCAACCGGCGCGGCTCGAGGACGTGATGATCGCGGTCGGCAGTTTCGACATCGACAGTCGCGGTCGGGTGCCCGGCACCCGGCGTCTCGCCGTCATCACCGAGCTGAGCCGGCGCGTCGCCCGGCTGCGGATGCACGGCTCCACCGGTGCCGACCTCGCGTTCACCGCGGGAGGCGCGATCGGCGGTGCCGTCGTGTTCGGCCACCACCCCTGGGACAACGCCGCTGGTGTCGCACTCGTGCGGGCCGCCGGTGGCATCGCCACCGACTTCGCGGGCCGGCCCTGGCGGATCGGGTCCGGATCGGTGGTCGCTGCAGCGCCCGGAGTGCACGGCGAGATACTGAAGATTGTGCAGTCGGCGACGGAACGGTCCGTGGCCGAGCAGTCGGGTTCCGAAGGAGATCGAACATGACACTGGCCGTGCGGGTCATCCCGTGCCTCGACGTGGACGCGGGGCGGGTGGTCAAGGGTGTCAACTTCGAGAACCTGCGCGATGCGGGTGACCCGGTCGAACTCGCCGCGCTCTACAACGAGCAGGGTGCCGACGAACTGACCTTCCTCGACGTCACCGCGTCGAGCGGCGACCGCGGCACCATGCTCGACGTCGTCACGCGCACCGCCGAGCAGGTGTTCATCCCGCTCACGGTCGGAGGCGGCGTCCGCACCGTCGAGGACGTCGACCGGCTGCTGCGTGCCGGCGCCGACAAGGTCTCGGTCAACACCGCGGCCATCGCCCGGCCCGAGGTGCTGCGCGAGATGTCCGAGCGCTTCGGCTCGCAGTGCATCGTGCTGTCGGTCGACGCGCGCACCGTGCCCGCCGGTCAGGAACCGACGCCGAGCGGCTGGGAGGTCACCACGCACGGCGGCCGCCGCGGTACGGGGATCGACGCGGTCGAGTGGGCCCGGCGCGGCGAGGAACTCGGCGTCGGCGAGATCCTGCTCAACTCGATGGACGCCGACGGCACGAAGAACGGATTCGACCTGAAGATGATCGAGGCCGTGCGCGGGGCCGTGCACGTGCCCGTCATAGCCTCCGGGGGCGCCGGAGCCGTCGAGCATTTCGCGCCCGCCGTGCAGGCCGGTGCCGACGCGGTGCTCGCCGCGAGCGTCTTCCACTTCCGGGAGCTGACGATCGGCGAGGTCAAGGACGCGATGCGTGCGGAAGGGATCACGGTTCGATGAGCAGCGACATCCTGAATCCGGCGATCGCCGCCCGGCTGAAGCGCAACGACGACGGTCTGTTCGCCGCCGTCGTGCAGGAGCGGGCCACCGGCGCCGTGCTGATGATGGCGTGGATGGACGACGAGGCGCTCGCCCGCACCCTCGCGACCCGCAAGGCCACCTACTACTCGCGGTCGCGGCAGCAGTACTGGGTCAAGGGCGAGACGTCCGGGCACACCCAGTACGTGCACGAGGTGCGTCTCGACTGCGACGGCGACACGGTGCTGCTCGTCGTCGACCAGGTCGGCGCCGCCTGCCACACCGGCACGCACACCTGCTTCGATACCGACGTCCTACTCGAGGCACCGCAGATCGCCGAGTAGCCGGTTGCCGAACTCCACCGGCAGGTCGTGCGGGCGCAGACGGAGTGCCCTGAGGCCGCGGTGCGCATCGTCGGTTTCTCGCAGGGCGCCGCTGTGGCCGGTGACGTCCTCGCGCACGCCTCCGACCGACCGGCCGATCTCTCCGGTCTGCTCATCGCCGATCCGCGGACGTCCGGGACCGGCGCGGAGGTCGTGGTGCCCGCCGCCCTGCCCGGTATCTCGCCGAGCGGGGCGCGAGCGGGCTTCGGGGACGTTCCGGTGGTCACCGTGTGCGCCGCCGGCGACGCCGTGTGCGACATGGTCGATCCGCTGTCGGATCCCACGGGCGCCGCGGGCCGCATCGAGGGCTATTGCGCTCTGCGCCAGCACTATTCGACGCCGGTGGTCGACGGTGTCCCGTTCGTCGATGCGATGGTTGCGCTCGTCGAGCATCCGCGGACGACGGAGGTCCGGATCGTACCGTGACGGACACGGCGCAGGACCGATCAGCGGGTCGTGCGACGGGCTGCAACAATGCCCGCATGCCTCTCATCCAGATCAGCCAGACGCCGGGCCTGTCCGACGAGCAGAAGGCCGAGGTGATCTCCGCAGTGACCCGCGCGTACGCCGAGGCCTCGGGCAAGAATCCGTCGTCGGTGTGGGTGACGATCACCGAGGTGCCCCGCGAGAACTGGGGCGTGGGCGGAACTCCGCTCGGCTGAACCGACTCGGTCCACCCGAGTCCGTCCTCGCGTACCCGTTTCTTATCCGATGAGACTAGTGTTCTCTGTATTGAGAGTGCTGTCTTCTGACGACGGGGTGAAGGGGCGTGCGGTCGCGACATCGAGCCCCGATGCGGACGAACTCTTCTGTGCCGCAAAGGCCTACATCGGGCAGTACGGCAGCGAGTTGGTGCAGGACTGCATCCGGATCCACGACGGGATCGGCGTGACCTACGAACACGCGCGGGAGGGTCGTCGAGCGGCGGCTCAGGCCTTGCCGATACCGCCGGCGATACCTTCGTCGATCTGCTCGACCAGGGCGGAGCCCAGGCGCGCGAGCGCGCGGACCTGGTTGTCGTCGAGGCCGTCGAACACGAGCCTGCGCACCGCCTTCACGTGGCTCGGTGCCGCTTCGACTACTGTGTCGTAGCCGGCATCGGTGAGCACTGCGTACGAACCGCGACTGCCCGGAACCGGTTCGCGTCGCACCCAGCCGCGCTTCTCGAGGCGGGTGACGACGTGCGAGAGCCGCGACAGCGACGCGTTGGCCTCGGCGGCGAGGGCGTTGAGACGGAGCCTGCGCTCGGGGTGCTCGGAGAGCAGCGCGAGGACGAAGTACTCGAAGTGCGTCATGTCGGAGTCGCGCTGCATCTGGGTGTCGAGCGCGGCCGGCAGTCGCGTGACGACGGAGACGAGCGCCCGCCAGGCGTTCTGCTGCGCCGGATCGAGCCACTGCGGGTCCTCGTTGCTCATGCCTGCTCCTCGCTCGTTCGGTTTCGCTGTCGCACCCGGTCGGGGAATGGGAATGGCCGCGCGACGGGTTCTCCTCTATGATACTTGAAGCTTCAACTTGAGGGGATGTCATGACCATCGATTCCGCGACCACGCCCGCCCTGTTCCTCAGTCACGGCGCCCCGCCGCTCGTCGACAGCGAACTGTGGGTCTCGCAGCTGCAGCGTTGGGCGGCCGACCTGCCGCGACCCACAGCGATCCTCGTGGTCTCGGCGCACTGGGAATCCGCTCCGCTGACCATCGGGTCGACGATCACCGGCACCCCGCTCGTGTACGACTTCGGCGGCTTCCCGCGCCGCTTCTACGAGGTGACCTACACCAGCCCCGGCGCGCCCGAACTGGCCCGGCAGGTCGCGGCACTGATGCCCGACGACGAACCGGTGGTGCAGCAGCCGAACCGAGGACTCGACCACGGTGCCTACGTACCGCTGACCGTCATGTACCCGGACGCCGACATCCCGGTGCTGCAGATCTCCCTGCCCACCCTCGACCCGGAACGGCTGTTGCACCTCGGCGCCCGGCTGCGTCCGCTGCGTGAGCAGGGCGTACTCATCATCGGGTCCGGGTTCACCACGCACGGTCTGCCCTTCCTGCGCGACCCGCGGCCCGAGGCCGCCGCGCCGGGCTGGTCGTCGGAGTTCGACCACTGGACCGCCGAGCAACTCGCGCGCGGCGACGTCGACGCTCTGCTGGACTTCCGGCACCGCGCACCGGGCATGCCCTACGCGCATCCGTCGGTCGAGCACTTCGCTCCGCTGTTCGTCACCCTCGGTGCCTCCGACGCCCCCGGCCACGGCATCGACCAGGTCGTCGACGGCTTCTGGATGGGCCTGGCCAAGCGCTCGTTCCAGGTCGCCTGACGGCGGCTGCAGAGCCGGACGAGGTCCCTGGGATGATGGGGCGCATGTCCGGCGAGCCCACCACCATTCCCGCAGCCACCACCGACTCCTCGGGTGGCGGCCGTTCCGATTCGACGACCACCCGCGAGCAGTTCCGCCAGCTGGCCGCCGAGCACCGCGTGGTCCCGGTGACCCGCAAGGTGCTCGCGGACGCGGAGACCCCGCTGTCGGCCTACCGCAAGCTCGCGGCCGACCGCCCCGGAACCTTCCTGCTCGAGTCGGCGGAGAACGGCCGGTCGTGGTCGCGGTGGTCGTTCATCGGCGCCGGGAGCCCGGCCGCGCTGACCGTCGTCGATGGCGACGCTGCCTGGTACGGCAACGTCCCGGCCGGCGCGCCCACGGGTGGCAACCCCGTCGACGTCCTCGGCGAGACCCTCCAGTTGCTCCACACCGACCGCATCCACGGACTGCCGCCCCTGACCAGCGGTATGGTCGGTTATCTCGGCTACGACGTCGTCCGCCATCTCGAGAAGCTGCCGACGCTCGCCGAGGACGATCTGCAGATCCCCGAAATGGTGATGCTGCTGGCCACCGACCTCGCGGCCGTCGACCACCACGAGGGCATGATCTGGCTCATCGCCAACGCCGTGAACTGGGACGGCTCCGACGAGCGCGTCGACGAAGCCTACGACGACGCCGTCGCCCGCCTCGACCGGATGACCGCGGCCCTCGCCGCGCCCGCACCGGCCACCGTCGCGACCTACTCGCGGCCCGAACCCGACTACCGCCGCCAGCGCACCACCGAGTCGTTCTGCACGGACGTCCGCAAACTGATCGGCGACATCGAGGCCGGTGAGGCCTTCCAGGTGGTGCTCTCGCAGCGCTTCGAGATCGACTGCGACGCAGAGCCGATCGACGTCTACCGGATGCTCCGCGCGTCCAACCCCAGCCCGTACATGTTTCTGCTCCACATCCCCGGCCCGGACGGTGAGACGGCCTTCTCGATCGTCGGATCGAGCCCGGAGGCGCTCGTGACGGTTTCGGACGGGGTGGCCACCACCCATCCCATCGCAGGGACCCGGTGGCGCGGCGCGAACGAGGAGGAGGACATCCTGCTCGAGAAGGACCTCGTCCACGACGAGAAGGAGAACGCCGAGCACCTCATGCTCGTCGATCTCGGCCGCAACGACCTCGGCCGGGTGTGCACGCCGGGCACCGTCGAGGTGCACGACTACCGCCACATCGAGCGGTACAGCCACGTGATGCACCTCGTCTCCACGGTCACCGGGCGACTCGCGGAGGGCAAACACGCCCTCGACGCCGTCACGGCGTGTTTCCCCGCCGGGACCCTGTCGGGGGCGCCGAAGGTGCGCGCGATGGAACTGATCGAGGAACTCGAACCCACCCGCCGCGGCATCTACGGCGGCATCGTCGGCTATCTCGATTTCGCGGGCGACGCCGACACCGCCATCGCGATCCGCTCCGCGCTCGTCAAGGACGGCGTCGCCTACGTGCAGGCGGGTGCCGGCATCGTCGCCGACTCCGATCCGGAGGCCGAGGACACCGAGGCCCGCAACAAGGCCATGTCCGCCCTCGCCGCAGTGGCCGCCGCGTCCACCCTCACCACCTACGGCGGTGACGCACGGTGACCGCGGAGACGCCGGACGCCGGCCCCACCACCGGACGCCGGCGCCGGCCGACCGTCATCGCCGCCCTGCTGCTCGGGGTCGGTGCGGCCCTGCTCTGGGCGTCGAGCCGGATGACGTGGGTCACCGCGGTCTCGTCCGACGGACTCGGGATCGACCGCGTCGACGACCTCGAGGGTGGCCGCTGGGCGGCGGCACTGACCCCGCTCGCTCTCGTGCTGCTCGCGGCGGTCGCCGCCGTCTTCGCGGTGCGCGGACTCGCGCTGCGTCTCGTCTCGCTCGTGGTCGCGGCCGTCGCCGTCGCCGCCGCGATCCCCGCCGTCCGGTTGCTCACCGGCGACGCAGACCCCGAGACCGCGGCCGGTGTGGCCGCGCTGCCCGACCGCGCGACCGTGACCGCCGTCGAGACCTATCCGTTGCCGGCCGTCCTTGCGATCGTCGGCGCCGTCGCGGCCCTCGCCGCGGCGGTGACGCTGTGGCGCACCCCGCGCGAGGCGGCCGGACTGTCGTCGAAGTACGACGCCCCGGCAGCACGTCGCGAGGCGGCCGCCCGGCGCGCCGAGAACGATGAACCCCTGTCCGAACGCGGTCTGTGGGACGCACTGGACGCAGGTGAGGATCCCACCGACGACGGTGGCGAGGGTGATACGGGCACCCGCCGGTGACCGCTGTAAACCACTTCACTACTCTTCTAGACAGATCCGATGAGCTTGATCACATCGGGATTGAGCAGGGTGGGAAAGGACTCGAGCCACGATGACAGTTCTCGATTCGATTCTCGAAGGAGTGCGAGCAGACGTCGCCGCCCGTGAGGCGGCCCTCGATCTCGCGTCCGTCAAGGCTGCCGCCGCAGCCGCGCCCCCACCGATCGACGCCAAGGCCGCGCTGCGCGAACCGGGCATCGCGGTCATCGCCGAAGTGAAGCGTGCCAGCCCCTCGAAGGGTGCTCTCGCCGACATCGCCGATCCCGCCGAACTCGCAGCAGCGTACGAGTCCGGAGGCGCTCGCGCCATCAGCGTTCTCACCGAGGAACGCCGATTCCACGGCAGCCTCGCCGACCTCGACGCCGTCCGTCGCGCTGTCCGTATTCCCGTACTGCGCAAGGATTTCGTGGTCGGTCCCTACCAGATCCACGAGGCGCGGGCACACGGCGCCGACATCGTGCTCCTCATCGTCGCGGCCCTCGAGCAGACCGTCCTGACGGCGCTGATCGACCGCGTCGAGTCGCTCGGCATGACCGCGCTGGTCGAGGCGCACACCGAGGAGGAGGCCGACCGTGCCCTCGAGGCCGGCGCCACCGTCATCGGCATCAACGCCCGCAACCTCAAGACCCTCGAGGTCGACAAGACGACCTTCTCGCGCATCGCGCCGGGCCTGCCCAGCAACGTGCTCAAGATCGCCGAATCCGGTGTCCGCGGCCCGGCCGATCTGCTCGCGTACGCGGGTGCCGGCGCCGACGCGGTGCTCGTCGGAGAGGGACTGGTGACCAGTGGGGATCCGCGCCAGGCAGTCGCCGAACTGGTGACGGTGGGCACGCATCCGTCGTGCCCCAAGCCCGCACGCTGACCGTCCCGGCCGGTCCGGACCCCCACGTGATCCGCATCGCGTGGTGGGGCAGACTGGACGCGTGACTGCAGACGATTCCGCACTTTCCGCCAAAGGCCGAGGGCTTCCCTCGATGAGCGAAGCCCTCGCCACTCCGACCGCGCACGAACCCGACGTCCGCGGCCATTTCGGAGTCTTCGGTGGCCGCTATGTGCCCGAGGCGCTCATGGCGGTGATCGAGGAGGTCACCGCTGCCTACGAGAAGGAACGCGTCGATCCGGGCTTCCTCGCGGAACTCGACCGCCTGCAGCGCGACTACACCGGCCGCCCGTCCCCGGTCTACGAGGCCACCCGCCTGAGCGAACACGCCGGCGGAGCGCGCATCTTCCTCAAGCGCGAGGATCTCAACCACACCGGCTCGCACAAGATCAACAACGTGCTCGGGCAGGTGCTGCTCGCCAAGCGCATGGGCAAGACCCGCGTGATCGCCGAGACCGGCGCCGGCCAGCACGGCGTCGCCACCGCCACCGCATGCGCGCTGCTCGGTCTCGAATGCCGCGTCTACATGGGCGAGGTCGACACCGAACGGCAGGCCCTCAACGTCGCGCGCATGCGTCTGCTCGGCTCCGAGGTCATCGCCGCCAAGACCGGCTCGCGCACCCTCAAGGACGCGATCAACGAGGCGATGCGCGACTGGGTCACCAACGCCGACAACACCTACTACTGCTTCGGCACCGCCGCCGGCCCGCACCCCTTCCCGGCGATGGTCCGCGACTTCCAGCGCATCATCGGCCTCGAGGCCCGCGCACAGATCCGCGAACTCACCGGTCGCCTGCCCGACGCCGTCGTCGCCTGCGTCGGCGGCGGATCGAACGCGATCGGCATCTTCCACCCGTTCATCGACGACCCGTCCGTCAAGCTCGTCGGCTGCGAGGCCGGGGGGGACGGGGTGGAGACCGGACGGCACGCCGCCACCATCGGCGGCGGCACTCACGGTGCCCTGCACGGCGCGTTCTCGTACCTGTTGCAGAACGAGGACGGCCAGACCATCGAATCGCATTCGATCTCCGCCGGTCTCGACTATCCCGGCGTCGGCCCCGAACACGCCTGGCTCGCCGACACCGGCCGGGCCGAGTACCGCGCCGTCACCGACAGTGAGGCCATGGAGGCCTTCGCGTTGCTGTGCCGCACCGAGGGCATCATCCCCGCTATCGAGTCGGCCCACGCCGTCGCCGGTGCCGTCGAGCTCGGCCCCGAACTCGGCAAGGGCGCCATCGTCCTGGTCAACCTCTCCGGCCGCGGGGACAAGGACGTCGACACCGCCGCCAAGTGGTTCGGTTACCTGCCGACCGACGAGTCCGCCGACCGGACCGGCCCCGAAGGAGCAGCCCAGTGAGCGCCCCGCACGAACGCCTGACCGAGATCTTCGCGACCTGCCGCGCCGAGAACCGCGCCGCACTGGTCGGTTACCTGCCGGTCGGCTATCCCACCGTCGAGCGCTCCGTCGAGGCGATGAAGACGCTCGTCGAGGGCGGCTGCGATCTCATCGAGGTCGGCATCCCCTACAGCGACCCGGTCATGGACGGCACCACCATCCAGAACGCGGCGTTCGAAGCGATCGCCAACGGCGTCCGGGTCCGCGACGTCTTCCCGGCCGTCGAGGCGATCACCGCCGCCGGCGGCGCCGCGGTCGTGATGACCTACTGGAACCTCGTGCTCAAGTACGGCGTCGAGAACTTCGCGCGCGACCTCGCGGCCGCGGGTGGACTCGGCATCATCACGCCCGACCTCGTCCCGGACGAGGCGGAAGAATGGATCGCCGCGGCCGACAAGTACGGACTCGGCAGGATCTTCCTGGTCGCACCGTCGTCGACCAACGAGCGCCTCGCGACCACCCTCGACAAGTGCCGCGGCTTCGTCTACGCCACCTCGACCATGGGTGTCACCGGCGCCCGCGACAGCGTCGACAACCGCGCGCCGGAGATCGTCGCCCGGGTGCGCACGCACTCCGACATCCCGGTCGGTGTCGGTCTCGGTGTGCGCAACGGTGCCCAGGCCGCGGAGATCGCGGGCTACGCCGACGGCGTGATCGTCGGTTCGGCGCTGGTCTCCGCCGTCGCCGAAGGGCCCGACGCGTTGCTCGCACTGACTCGGGATCTCGCGAAGGGCGTTCGCTCCGCTAACGTGCACTCGTGACATCCACTGCGTCTGTTCTGGCCTATCTGCCGAGTCCGCCGCAGGGCGTCTGGTATCTCGGACCGTTCGCCCTCCGCGCCTACGCCCTGTGCATCATCGTCGGGATCGTCGTGGCGATCTGGTGGGGCGACCGCCGCTGGGTCGCACGCGGCGGACAGGCCGGCACCGTCCTCGACATCGCCGTGTGGGCGGTGCCCTTCGGTCTGATCGGTGGGCGGCTCTACCACGTGGCCACCGACTGGCAGAAGTACTTCGGAGACGGCAACGACCCGGTCGACGCCCTGAAGATCTGGGAGGGCGGCCTCGGCATCTGGGGTGCGGTCGCTTTCGGTGCGCTCGGTGCGTGGATCGGGTGCCGTCGGCGGGGGATCCCGCTGCCGGCCTTCGGGGACGCCCTCGCCCCGGCGATCCTGCTGGCGCAGGCCATCGGACGCCTCGGCAACTGGTTCAACCAGGAACTCTACGGTCGCGAGACCACGGTGGCGTGGGGACTCGAGATCTACGAACGGCGCAACGACGCAGGGCAGGTCGCGCCCGGGCTGGTCGACGGCGTGTCCACCGGCGAGGTGGCCTTCGTCGTGCACCCGACCTTCCTCTACGAGCTGCTGTGGAACCTCGCCGTCGTGCTGCTGTTGGTGTTCGTCGACCGAAAGTTCACGATCGGTCACGGACGCCTGTTCGCCCTCTACGTCGCCGGGTACTGCGCGGGCCGGTTCTGGATCGAGCTGATGCGCACCGATGCGGCGACCCAGATCGCCGGTATCCGGATCAACTCGTTCACCTCGGGCATCGTATTCGTGCTCGCGGTCGCCTACTTCGTCCTCGCACGTAAGGGCCGCGAGGACCCTGCGACGCTGAATCCGGTCGCCGGGAACGCGGACGCAGAGCCGGCCGCACAGGACGAGGGCGGGGCGGCCGCAGACGAGGCCGCGCCCACTTCGGAGTCGGCGGATGCGGAGTCGGACAGCTCGTCGTCCGCCGCCGGTAG
This sequence comes from Rhodococcus sp. 852002-51564_SCH6189132-a, assembly GCF_001665495.1. Classification (NCBI taxonomy): domain Bacteria; kingdom Bacillati; phylum Actinomycetota; class Actinomycetes; order Mycobacteriales; family Nocardiaceae; genus Rhodococcus; species Rhodococcus sp. 852002-51564_SCH6189132-a. Next base: position 68,172 of record NZ_LZMJ01000048.1, on the reverse strand, counting down.
AGTCGACGAAGCGACGTCCGGAGACAGCAAAGGGGATCACTCGTGACCAGACAGGACCCGGAAGCTTCGGGAGCATCCGATTCGGAGCCTGCCAAGCCGGAGCCCGACAAGACGGAGCCTGCCCAGCCCGACCTGACGAAGCGGAGCGAGTCCGCCTCCGGCGCCGACACGCCGGAGCGGTCCTCGGAGAGCGAGCACACCCCGCCGCCCGATCTCGGACGCGCGTTCGACTACGACGCCACCGCGCAGGCCTCGTTGTCCGCTCAACCGCCCACACTCGACTCCCTCGGTGGCGCCACCGGCACTCCGGGACCGGGATGGGACACCTACTCGGGTGTCGGCAACGGACCGGGCTGGGGGACCACGCCCAGCTACCCGCCGCCGGCCGAGCACGAGTCCGACTATCCGTCCCCGGGCGACTACCCCTACGGCGAGCATCAGGGCCGGCCCGAGACCGGCACCGGACCGGTCTACGGGACACCCGACCCGCACTACCCGATCGGGTCCCCGCAGCAGGACCCGTCGCAGGGCCGGTACACCGGTCCGCAGGGAACGCAGCAGCCGGGTTACGGTCCGCCTCCGCAGGGCGGGCAGGGTTACGGTCCGCCTCCGCAGGGCGGGCAGGGTTACGGTCCGCCTCCGCAGAGCGGACAGGGATACGGTCCGCCGCCCGGCTACGGGGTGATGCCCGCCTACGGCTACCCCGACCCGTCGAACCCGTACGGTCACGACGCCGCAGCGCCCTTCGGACGCGATCCCTACACCGGCGAGCCGTACTCCGACAAGAGCAAGGTCACCGCAGGTGTGCTGGGGATCCTGCTCGGCGCCTTCGGTGCCGGACGCTTCTACCTCGACCAGCCGGGCACGGCGGTCGCGCAGATCGCCGTCACCTGGCTCACCTGCGGTATCGGGGGCATCTGGCCGCTGATCGACGGCATCCTCATGCTCACCGGCAAGGTCCGCGACAAGAACGGACGCCAGCTCCGTCCGTGACATCCCGACGACTCCGTCGCCTGTGACATCCCGACGACTCCGTCGCCTGTGACATCCCGACGACTCCGTCGCCTGTGACATCCCGACGTCTCCGTCCCATCGGCACCCCGGCGACACGCACCGGGGTGCTGGGATGGAGGGTCGCAGGCTCGGAGGCTAGGCTCGAAGCGTGACCCGACGCACCAAGATCGTTTGCACTATGGGGCCGGCCACCGCCGACCCCGATGTCCTGCGGAATCTCGTCGACGCCGGAATGGACGTCGCCCGCCTGAATTTCAGCCACGGTGAACACGCCGACCACGAGGGCCACTACAACCGGGTCCGCGCTGCGTCGGAGGCCTCCGGGCACGCCGTCGGTATCCTCGCCGATCTCCAGGGGCCGAAGATCCGGCTCGGACGATTCGCCGAGGACCGCACCGTGTGGGAACACGGTGAAGTGGTCCGCATCACCGTCGACGACGTGGTCGGAGACCACGACCGCGTCTCGACCACCTACAAGGAACTCGCTCAGGACGCCGTCGCCGGCGACCGGTTGCTCGTCGACGACGGCAAGGTCGGTCTCGTCGTCGAGGCGGTCGAGGGCAACGACGTCGTCTGCCGCGTCATCGAGGGCGGACCCGTCAGCAACAACAAGGGTGTCTCCCTGCCGGGGATGAACGTCTCCGTTCCGGCCATGTCGGAGAAGGACATCGAGGATCTCGAGTTCGCACTGCGCCTCGGTGTCGACTTCATCGCCCTGTCGTTCGTGCGGTCGCCGGCCGACGTCGAACTCGTTCACGAGGTCATGGACCGCGTCGGGCGGCACGTGCCGGTGATCGCCAAGCTCGAGAAGCCCGAGGCCGTCGAGAATCTCGAGGCCGTGGTCCTCGCCTTCGACGCGGTCATGGTGGCGCGCGGCGACCTCGGCGTCGAACTTCCGCTCGAGCAAGTACCGCTCGTGCAGAAGCGCGCGATCCAGATAGCACGTGAGAACGCCAAGCCCGTCATCGTCGCGACGCAGATGCTCGAATCGATGATCGAGAACTCGCGTCCCACTCGCGCCGAGGCCTCCGACGTGGCCAACGCCGTGCTCGACGGCACCGACGCCGTGATGCTCTCGGGTGAGACCTCCGTCGGCAAGTTCCCCGTCGAAACGGTCCGCACGATGGCGCGCATTATTGCCGCCGTCGAGTCGGATTCGACGGAAGTGCCTGCGCTGACGCACGTTCCGCGCACCAAGCGCGGTGTCATCTCGTACGCCGCCCGCGACATCGGCGAGCGTCTCGACGCCAAGGCGCTCGTCGCGTTCACCCAGTCGGGCGACACCGTGCGACGACTCGCGCGGTTGCACACCCCGCTACCGCTGCTCGCGTTCACGCCCGTCCCGCACATCCGCAACCAGCTGGCGCTGACGTGGGGCACCGAGACCTTCTCGGTCGAGCCGGTCGACACCACCGACCAGATGGTCGAACAGGTCGACGCGGCGTTGCTGTCGCTGGGCCGGTACCAGCGCGGCGACCTCGTGGTGATCGTCGCCGGAGCGCCTCCGGGACGCTCGGGTTCGACCAACCTCATCCACGTGCACCGGTTGGGTGAGAAAGACACCCGGTGACACTGTCGGACACAACGGATCTCGACGTTCTCCTCGGCCTCCTCGATCTGGAGCAGGTCGAGGAGAACGTCTTCCGTGGTGGTCATCCCGAGCAGGTCGGCAGCCGCACCTTCGGCGGTCAGCTCGTCGCGCAGGCGCTCATTGCGGCCGGACGCACCGTGGGTGATCGTCCTGTGCACGCGATCAACGCCCATTTCATCCGGGGCGGCGACGTCAAGCGGCCCATCGACTACCACGTCGTCACCCACCGGGACGGCCGCGACTTCGCGAACCGGATGGTCACCGCCTACCAGGACGACCAGGAACTGTTCGTCATGCTCGCCGCCTTCCAGCGGTGGGGCAAAGGCCTCGAACACTCGGTGACCGTTCCCGATGTTCCCCTGCCCGAAGCGCTTCCGCCGATCGGCGAACGCCTGCGCGGCTTCGAGGAGCAGTTGCCGCATTTCGTCGGCGCGCTCAAGCCGATCGACATGCGGTACGCCAACGACCCCGCCTGGGTGTTGCGGGGAACGGGGGAGAAGCTCGGCCACAACCGCGTGTGGATGCGCGCCGACGGGCAACTGCCCGACGATCCGCTGCTCCACGTCGCCACGCTGGCCTACGCGTCCGACACGACCGTCCTCGATTCGATCCTCACCACGCACGGCCTGTCGTGGGGACTCGACCGGATCGTGGCGGCGACGGTCAACCATTCGATCTGGTTCCACCGTCCGCTCCGCTTCGACGAATGGCACCTGTACGCCACGGAATCCCCGGTAGCGGCCGGTTCCCGTGGTATGGCGACGGGACGCTACTTCACCATCGAGGGCGAACTCGTCGCGACCGTCGTGCAGGAAGGGCTCATCCGTCACTTCCCGCCGCGTCGTCCGTCGGGGAGCTGATCGGCCGATCGGTCGAGGGCGGCCGACAGCGCGCGCATGCCCTCCACGATCCGCGCCAGGTTCTCGGATCCGGTCTCCTCGCACAGTGCCCGCGCGGCGTCGGCGTGAGCGGGGCCGATGGCACGGATCGCGTCGTGACCGGCCGGTGTCATCGCGACGAGCTTGGCGCGACGGTGCGCCGGATTGGGCCGGTACTCCGCCAGGCCCTTGTCGACGAGGAGATCGGCGATGCGCTGCACGCTCTGCCGGGTGATGCCCATCTCGCGGGCGATCGCGGACACCGGCAGCGGAGCGGAGGAGACCGCGCCGAGGACCTGCCACCAGGCCGCGGTCAGGCCCACCGGACGCGCCAGGGTCTCGGCCAGCGCGAAAAACTGGCCGTTGAGCCGGAAGGCCGTCAGTGCGGCCGCGCTGAGCAGTTCGGCCTCCGCCGGGTGCTGCTCGGCCGCGTTCTGCTCCGTCACGAGCCGGAGGACATGAGCTCGTAGTAGCCGCGCGGGTCGCGCTCGCCGTAGAGGGCGTACCAAGCGTCGAGGACGCGCGGTTCGTACATGTCGAGCCGGGTGAAGATCGCGCGGGCGAAGTCGACCGGGGCGATGCCGCTCGCGGTGATGAGATCGCCGTCCGTGACCGCGGGTTCGTCCCGGTACAGATCGGCGCCACCGTATCCGACGCTCTGCAGGAATTCTGGAGCGTTGCTCGTGTGCGGCCGCTCGTCGAGCAGGCCGGCAGCCGCGAGCGCTCCGGTCGCGCCACAGATCGCGGCCACCGGAACGCCGGCGTCGAGGAATTGCCGGGTCTTGTCGACGAACGGGGCGTAGGCGTCGGTCGGCCAGATGTCGTTGCCCGCGAGGATCAGCATCGCGCTGTCCTCCGGCGTGATGTCTGCGAGCACGGCGTCGGGAAGGATGCGGAGTCCGCCCTTGGTCGTGACCGGTTCCGTCGTGGCTCCGACGGTACGGACGCGGTACCGGCCGGGGCTGCGCTGCCATTCGGGATCTGCGATATGTGGCGTGACGTATCCGATCTCCCAGTCAGCCAGGGTGTCGTACACGGCGACGTGAACTGTTTCGGTCATGACAGTATGCTGACAAAACGACAGCCTACTGTCAATGGTGTCCCACTGCCGGTCGAGGATGATTTGCCGGGTGGTCCAGGCGGCGATTAGCCTTGATCAGGACCACGTCGTGGCGCCACTGTCGTCGAAGGTCGCACGCGACCTCATCGGAGGAGAACATGGGCAACACTCACGCGCAGACTGTGAGCACACGCGCTCGAAGCGCCGTGGCTCCTGCGTGTTGTCGTTGCCGCTGATCACCCCTGTCGGGGCTGCTCGCACTGCTCTCACGATTCCCTTAGGTCCGCTGTGACCGACGATCCGGCGGTGACCGGGAATTCCTCGCATCCGATGCGGTTCGAAAGGCACATCATGTCCGATTCGACAGTATTGCCCGTCATCGATCTGTCCGATCTCGACGGCGACGACACCACACGCAACGCCCTGCTCGATCGCCTCCGGGAGGCCACCCACGAGATCGGGTTCTTCCATCTCGCCGGTCACGGGATAGAGCCCGCGCTCGCCGACGGGCTCGTTGCGGCAGCACGCGAATTCTTCGCCCTCCCCGAGGCGGGCAAGCTCGCGATCGAGAACATCCGCTCGCCCCACTTCCGCGGCTACACCCGTGTCGGTGGCGAACGCACCCAGGGCTATGTCGACTGGCGCGAACAACTCGACATCGGCCCGGAACGCGATGCCGTCGCCGAGGTCGACCCCGACCGCCCCTGGGAGGTGCTGCACGGCCCCAATCTGTGGCCCGAGCAGGTCCCCCGACTACGCGAACTGGCCCTGCGGTGGATCGACGAGGCCGGCAACGTCGGACGCCGACTGCTCGGTGCATGGGCCGAATCCCTCGGTGCCCCCGCCGATCACTTCGAGGACGCCTTCGCCGATCCCGACCCGCTGCTGAAGATCGCGCGGTATCCCGGGCACGACCGCTCGGTCACCGATCAAGGGGTCGGCAGCCACAAGGACGTCGGCGCGCTGACGTTGCTGTATCCCGAACCCGGCAGCACCGGCTTCCAGGTCGAACGCGACGGACGTTGGGTCGACATCGACCCTCTCCCAGGGCATTTCATCGTCAACATCGGAGAACTTCTCGAGGTCGCCACCGGCGGTTACCTCCAGGCGACCGTCCATCGTGTGCTGCCGCCCCCGGCGGGCACCGACCGCGTGTCGCTGCCCTTCTTCCTCAATCCCGGTCTCGACCGCGAACTCCCGGCGGTGGAGTTGCCCGCAGATCTGGCCGCGGCCGCCCGCGGCGTCGGCCCCGACGCACACGGCGGCACGCTGCACGCCGTCTACGGCCTCAACGCACTCAAGTCCCGCCTGCGGGCACATCCGAACGTGGCGGAGCGTTTTCACGCGGATCTCCTCGCCCGCTTCGCCGCACCCCGATAATCGATCTGTCCGTCCCCGTATTTCCAACGTCCCCGTATTTCCAACGTCCCCGCATTCCCAACGGAAGGTATCCACCCGATGTCACTGCGTCGTATCGTCGTCGCGTCCGCCGCGCTCACCCTCGCTGCGGGTCTCGCGGCCTGCTCGTCGTCCGAAGGTGACGACACCACCCTCCGGATCTCGGCGTCGTCCACCCCGCACGTCGAGATCCTCGACCAGATCGTGAGCACCGGGGCGCTGGGCGACTACAAGCTCGACATCGTCGAGATCACCGGGGAGGTCGATCCCAACGAACTGCTCGAGGCCGGTGACGTCGACGCGAACTTCTTCCAGCACGAGCCCTACCTGACGGACTGGCAGAAGCAGAAGGGTATCGACGACCTCGTCGCCGTCGCCGACGTGCACCTCGAGCCCATCGGCCTCTACTCGAACAAGATCGCCTCGCTCGACGAGCTGAAGGACGGCGACACTGTCGCCGTGCCGCGCGACACCACCAACTACGCCCGCGCGCTGTACCTGCTCGAATCGGCCGGTCTGCTCGAGATGGACGTGCCCTTCGAGGAGGCCGACCTGTCGGTGGTCACCGAATCGAACATCACCGCCAACCCGAAGAACCTGAACCTCGTCGGCATCGAGCGTCCGCAGCTCGCCCGTCAGCTCGACGACGCGCAGATCACCGCCGCCGTGATCAACTCCAATTACGCGCTCGAAGCCGGCCTGAACCCGGCCGAGGACGCCATCGTCACCGAAGAGGTCGAGAACAACCCCTTCTCCAACCTGCTCGTCGTGCGGGCCGAGAACGAGAACGACCCAGCAGTGACCGCGCTGGCCGAGGCCCTCGAGTCGCCCGAGACGGCTGCCTGGATCGAGGAGACCTACTCCGGCGCCGTGCTGCCGGTCCACTCGACGAACTGATGATCGTCGTCGAGAACCTCGTCAAGACCTTCCCCGGAGCCGGGCGCTCCGGGGAGGTCGCGGCGTTGCGAGGGGTGTCGCTCGAGATCCCCGACGGCGAGATCTACGGCATCGTCGGCCCGTCCGGATCCGGCAAGTCCACCCTTCTGCGCTGTCTGAACCTGCTCGAGCGGCCTACCTCGGGACGGATCCTGCTCGGCGGGGACGACCTGTCGACCCTGTCCGGCGCGGAACTGCGAGCGGCGCGTCGCCGGATCGGGACGGTCTTCCAGCAGTTCAACCTACTGCACTCGCGCACCGTGATCCGGAACGTCGAATTCCCGCTCGAAGTGGCGGGGATCGACAAGGAACAGCGCCGCAAGCGGGCGCTCGAGCTGCTCGATCTCGTCGGCCTGGCCGGCAAGGGGGAGAGCTATCCCTCGCAGCTGTCCGGTGGACAGCAGCAGCGCGTGGGCATCGCCCGCGCACTCGCCGTCGAACCCGAGGTACTGCTGTGCGACGAGGCCACGAGCGCCCTGGACCCGGACACCACCGATCAGGTCCTCGATCTCGTCGCCGAGGTGAACAGACGACTGGGCGTCACGGTCGTGGTGATCACCCACGAACTCGGGGTGCTGCGCCGGATCTGCAGCTCGGCAGCTCGGCTCGCCGCCGGACAGGTGGTCGAGACGGGCCGGATCGTCGATCTCGTCGCCGATCCCGAGTCGGCGCTCGGGCATGCGCTCGTCCCGGTCGGCACCGACCCGTCGACGGGTTCGGGTGCCGACACGGCTCTGGTCACCGCGATCGGTGATGCCGCGCACGGACCGTGGCTCGCGGAGATGATCCGCGCGATCGACGCCGACATCGCTGTGGTCGGCGGCCGGGTCGAACAGGTCGGCAGCGTCACCGTGGGCCGGATGCGCCTTCGGTTCACGGCGGGTACCGATCGGGCACTCATCGAGGGGTTCGTGGCCGAACGCCCGTATCTGAGCCTGGCGTGGGGGACGGAAGCCGAATTGGAGGGACTCACGGAATGACGGTGCAGGCGCGATGAACAAACTGCAGTGGTACGACGCCTTCCCGGAGGTGTGGGAAGCCACCCTCGAGACGCTCTACATGGTTGCGGTGTCCTTCGTGCTCACCGTCGTCGGTGGTGTGCTGGTCGGAATCGTGTTGCAGTTGACGTCCCCGTCCGGACTGTGGCCGCGCAGGACGCTCAACACCGTCCTCGGCGTGATCGTCAACCTCTTCCGGTCGCTGCCCTTCCTCATCCTGCTGATCGCGCTGATCGGGTTCACCCGCTTCATCGTGGGTACCGCGATCGGGCCGACCGCGGCGATCGTGCCGTTGACCATCGGTGCCATCCCGTTCTTCGGCCGGATCGTCGAATCCGCTCTGCGGGAGGTGCCCCGGGGCCGGGTCGAGGCGGCCCAGGCGATGGGGGCCACCAACGGGCAGATCGTGCGCAAGGTGCTGCTGCCCGAAGCACTGTCCCCGCTGATCGCCGGTGCCACCCTCACCCTCGTGCTGCTGGTGGGATATTCGGCCATGGCCGGTGTCATCGGTGGTGGCGGTCTCGGCGACTTCGCGATCGTCTACGGCTACCAGCGGTTCAACACGCCGGTGCTGTTGCTCGCGGTGGTCGTCCTCATCGTGATGGTGCAGATCATGCAGTCGATCGGTGATCTCATGGTCCGCAGGCTCGCGCACCGGCGGTGACGCCCGAGAGCCGGGCGCACCACCGGTGCGTCCGGCTCAGCGGTCGAGCTTCGCGATCGCCTCGTCGACGAGCGGGACGTAGCGGTCGATCGACCACGGCACGGTGAGCGGATTGATCATCGACGATCCCGTGACGAACGGCTGTTCCTCCGGCGCGACGAGCGAGCCGCGCGCGATCGCCGGAATTTGCTGGTAGACGGCCTGCGATTCGATCTCCGCGCGGTTCGCCGGGTCGGAATAGAACGTGAAGATCAGATCCGAGTCCTTCAGCAGTCCGGCGTTCTCGAGCCCGATGACCGCCGAGTCGGTGCCCTCGGTCTCCTCGAGCGTCTCCGCGACCGGGTCGACCGTCAGCCCGAGTCCGCGGACCATCGCCACGCGCTGCTCGTCGGGCATGAACACGCCCAGCGTGCTGGGGCCGGTGTTGTAGATATACGAGAACGTCACCCCGGCGTATTCGGGATGCTCCGCCGCGGTGCGTTCGAAGGTGTCATCGATCCCCGTGATCAGATCCAGCGACTCGTCGTGCCTGCCGAGTGCGGTGCCGATGGTCTCGATCTGGTCCTGCCAGGTGATCGTCCAGGGCAGTTCGGGGTAGGCGACGGTCGGGGCGATCGCCGACAGCAGGTCGTACTGCTCCTGCGTGATGCCCGACCACGGCGCGAGGATGACGTCCGGGGCGAGTCGGGCGATCGCCTCGACGTCCACCTCGGCGCCACCGGTGAACTGCTCGGGCAGCGGCTCGCCGCGTTCGGTCAGTTCCTCGTGGATCCAGGGCAGATATCCGGTTTCGTCGCTGCCCCAGGGATATTCCTCCATCCCCACTGGGGTGACACCCAGTGCGATCGCCGTCTCGGCCGAACCCATCCCGAGCGTGACGACCCTTTCGGGCTGCGCGTCGATCTCGGCGGTGCCCAGTGCGTGCTCGATCGCGACGGGTTCGAAGTCGCCCGTCGGAGAACCGTTCGAGTTGTCGCCACTGCCGGACGAGCAGGCGGTGAGTGCGACGGCGGCGGCGAGCGCGACTACCGCGCGTGACCCGAGGCGGCGCGGGGACAGAAATTTCATGGATACCTCTCACTGATCGGACCGGTTCGAGAGGTGAGCCTAACCTTCTGAAGGGGATGACGGTTATCGGCAGATTTCCGGGCCGTCCGCAACTTCGTGATGTCCCACAAACAGATCACGAGACGGATGTCACATTTGATAGTATTCTGTTATCGAAACCGCTCACGTCCCGGGCGGGAAAGGGGACGGCCGCACTCGGCCACCGCGGGGGTTCGCTCATCACCGACGATTCGTCGACCGGGAACGATGAGTGGATGCGGGGGTACCGGATGCGTCGTTCCGGGGAGGAACGGAGATGCTCATGGTTGCATCCACGGATAAGAGGTCCGATTCGATGCCACGCTCGAACCGGCGGATTCTCGCGATCATCGCGCTCACGGGAATGCTCACGATCGGATTCCTGGCTGCGGTGTTCACCGCGTCGTATCTGATCGGTGCCGCATTCGCCATGCTCACCGGCGCATGCATCGTGCTGGCGCACCTGATGATCGCGCCCGCCTCGATCATCCACGACGACGAGACGGAGACGGCCATCCGTCCCGAGATCCGCGAGCGGTGGCATCCGCTCGGTAGCGAATCCTGAGCTCGTCCCGGCCCGCCGACGTCGCGGCGCCGCCGCGACACGCGGGTTCCCCGGACGGGCCGGTGTGCTCGGTTAGCATCTTGCCCGTGACCGACTCTCTGCGCATCCTCGTCTACAGCGACGATGCGACCGTGCGGCAACAGGTTCGTGATGCCCTCGGTGCCCGGCTGCACCCGGATCTGCCTCCACTCGACTACGTCGAGGTCGCGACACCGCCGGTCGTCGTCGAACGCATGCACGCCGGCGACATCGCCCTCGCCGTGCTCGACGGTGAGGCCGCCCCCGCGGGCGGCATGGGCCTCGCGAAACAACTCGAGGACGAACTCGACTCGTGCCCGCCGATCATCGTGTTGATCGCCCGGGCCGACGACGAATGGCTCGCCCGCTGGTCGGGCGCCGAGGTGGCGCTGCGTCATCCCGTCGACCCGATTCGGCTCGGCCGGCAGGTCCTCGCGCTGCTCACCCCTCGCTCCCGCCCCTCCTGACCCTTCCGACGCGCGACCGCCCGGCCGCGAACTCGTATGTGGGGCCGGAAAATCTACCCTCCTTCCCGTTGTCGAGCAGCCCGACACGCCGCCCCGAATCGAGGGCGTGAAATCGCGACAAGTCCGACGCGAACAGCACTAGTGTGTGCCGTGACTCACAACCCTGGGCCGGGACGGAACCGCCCGGTGCACGGCGGGGGTGGGTTCGCGGGCGACGAGCAGACCCGCGGCCGGATTCGCGCAAGCAACCGGAGGTCGCATGAACGCTTACGTACCGATCCTGGTACTCGGTGGCATCGCGCTTGCCTTCGCGGTCTTCTCCGTCGCGGTGGCGAGCCTCGCGGGCCCGAGCCGATACAACCGCGCCAAGCTCGATGCGTACGAGTGCGGCATCGACCCCACACCCCAGCCGGTGGGAGGTGGCCGCTTCCCGGTGAAGTACTACCTCACCGCGATGCTGTTCATCATCTTCGACATCGAGATCGTCTTCCTGTACCCGTGGGCGGTCCATTTCGACGCGCTCGGCGTCTTCGGTCTGGCGGCGATGGCGCTGTTCATGTTCAACGTCTTCGTCGCCTACGCCTACGAGTGGAAACGAGGAGGCCTGACATGGGACTGACGACCCGCGTGTACGACGGGATGTCCTGCCAGCGAAGGGGTTACGAGAGCGGACGACAAACGACCGGGCGTCCGGTCCGATTCCGGGGAAGGTGACGGGCGATGGGCATCGAGGAGAAGGTCCCCAGCGGTTTTCTGCTCAGCACCGTCGAGACCCTGGCCGGTTTCGCGCGCAAGGGCTCCTTGTGGCCGGCGTCCTTCGGGCTCGCGTGCTGCGCCATCGAGATGATGGCCACCGCCGGTGGCCGCTACGACATCGCCCGCTTCGGTATGGAGGCCTTCCGGGCCTCCCCGCGACAGGCCGACGTCATGATCGTCGCCGGCCGAGTCAGCCAGAAGATGGCTCCCGCCCTGCGCCGCGTCTACGACCAGATGGTCGAACCGAAGTGGGTGCTCGCGATGGGCGTGTGCGCCTCGTCGGGCGGCATGTTCAACAACTACGCGATCGTTCAGGGGGTCGACCACGTCGTCCCCGTCGACATCTACCTTCCGGGCTGCCCGCCCCGGCCCGAGATGCTCCTGCACGCCATCCTCATGCTGCACGAGAAGATCGCGCAGATGCCACTGGGTGTGAACCGGGCCGAGGCGATCCGCGCCGCCGAGGAAGCGGCCCTGGCCCAACGTCCCCTCATCGAACTGACGGTGCCGCCGCGATGACCGATCTCGAACGGACAGGATCCGACCACGACGACCGCGCCGACGAGGTGATCGCCGTCCGACGCGGCATGTTCGGGGTGCGTGGATCCGGTGACACCAGCGGCTACGGCCGCCTCGTGCGCCGGGTGACGCTGCCCGGCAGCACCGAGCGACCCTACGGCGGGTACCTCGACGACCTCGTCGACACGCTCGAGGACGTCCTCGACGAGCGATCCGGCGACACCGGCGTCGGCTATGCCCAGGCGGTCGAGAAGGTCGTCGCGCACCGCCACCAGCTGACCGTCTTCGTCCGCCGCGAACATCTGCCACTCGTGGCCCGCACCCTGCGCGACCATGCGGACCTCCGCTTCGAGCTGTGCCTCGGGGTCAGCGGGGTGCATTACCCGCAGGAGACGGGCCGCGAACTGCACGCGGTGTATCCGCTCGTCTCGATCACCCACAACCGCCGGATACGGCTCGAGGTCGCGATCCCCGACAGCGACCCGTACGTCCCCTCGCTCTACCGCACCTACCCGACGAACGACTGGCACGAGCGCGAGACCTACGACTTCTTCGGAATCGTCTTCGACGGGCACCCCGCGCTCACCCGCATCGAGATGCCCGACGACTGGCACGGACATCCCCAACGCAAGGACTACCCTCTCGGCGGCATCCCGGTGGAATACAAGGGCGCCCGGATCCCGCCACCCGACGAACGGAGGGCGTACACGTGACGAGCGAACCCGCGACCGAGACCGTCTTCGACGCCGTCGGACGCGACTGGGACGGCATCACCGCTGCCGTACGCGACAGCGGCGAGGACCACATCGTCGTCAACATGGGCCCCCAGCACCCATCCACCCACGGAGTGTTGCGCCTGATCCTCGAGATCGACGGCGAGACCGTCACGGAGGCCCGATGTGGAATCGGCTATCTGCACACCGGAATCGAGAAAGACCTCGAATTCCGCAACTGGACGCAGGGCGTCACCTTCGTCACTCGCATGGACTACCTCGCCCCGTTCCACAACGAGACGGCCTACTGCCTCGGCGTCGAGAAGCTGCTCGGCATCGAGGATCTCGTCCCCGAACGCGCGCAGGTCGTACGAGTGATGCTCATGGAACTCAACCGCATCTCCTCGCACCTGGTGGCGCTGGCCACCGGTGGCATGGAACTCGGCGCGACCACCCCGATGCTGTTCGGTTTCCGCGAACGCGAACTGATCCTCGACGTCTTCGAGACGATCACCGGACTGCGGATGAACCACTCCTACATCCGGCCCGGCGGACTGTCCCAGGACTTGCCCGACGAAGCCGTGCCGATGATCCGCGACCTGCTCGCCCTCCTACCCGGCCGGCTCGCCGATCTCGAAGCCCTGTTCACCGACAACCCCATCTTCATCTCACGCACCCGCGACATCGGCTGCCTCGACCTCACCGGCTGCATGGCCCTCGGGATCACCGGACCGATCCTACGGTCCACCGGACTGCCCTACGACCTGCGCCGCGCCGAACCCTACTGCGGCTACGAGACCTACGAGTTCGACGTCGTCACCGCAGAGGGATCCGACTGCTACGCGCGCTATCTCGTCCGGATCGGGGAGATGCACGAATCGTTGAAGATCGTCGAACAGTGCCTCGACCGGCTCCGCCCCGGACCGGTGATGGTCCAGGACGGCAAGATCGCCTGGCCGTCGGAACTGCAGCTCGGACCGGACGGACTCGGCAACTCGCCCGACCACATCCGGCACATCATGGGCGAGTCGATGGAGGGTCTGATCCACCACTTCAAGCTCGTCACCGAAGGCATACGTGTCCCCGCGGGACAGGTCTACATCGGCGTCGAATCGCCACGCGGCGAACTCGGCGTCCACATGGTCAGCGACGGCGGCACACGCCCGTACCGCGTGCACTACCGCGACCCGTCGTTCACGAATCTGCAGGCCGTCGCGGCGATGTGCGAGGGCGGCATGGTCTCCGACGTGATCGCTGCCGTCGCCAGCATCGACCCGGTGATGGGGGGAGTGGACCGATGAACACCGAATTCGTGCGGGCTGCGGGCGCGGAGACCACCGGCACCGCGGCCACGAGCGAGACCACCGCCGCCGTGCCGATGACCGAATCGGCCGGACGCGAACCCGTCCTCGTGCCGCTCGGACCGCGACCCGACGAGGACACCTATCTCACCCCACCTGACGCACCGCGCCGCTATCCCGACGACGCGCGCGCCCGCCTCGACGCCGACGCCGACCGGATCATCGCGCGCTACCCGCAGCCACGATCAGCGCTGCTGCCGCTGCTGCACCTCGTGCAGGCGGAGGACGGTTACATCACGCCGGCCGGCATCGAGTTCTGCGCCCGGCGGCTCGGACTCACCGGCGCCGAGGTCGCCGCCGTCTCCACCTTCTACACCATGTACCGCCGCTCGCCGACCGGCCGCCACCACGTCGGAGTGTGCACGAACGCGTTGTGCGCGACGATGGGCGGCGACGAGATCTTCTCCGCGCTGTGCACCCGGCTCGGCATCGGACACGACGAGACCACCGCCGACGGCGCGATCACCCTCGAGCACATCGAATGCAACGCGGCGTGCGACTACGCCCCGGTGATGACCGTCGACTGGGAACTGTTCGACAACCGCACTATCGACTCCGCGATCGAACTCGTCGACGACCTGCTCGCCGGCGGCACCCCCGCACCGACGCGCGGCGCCCCGCTGCGCAGCTTCCGCGACACCGCACGCCTGCTCGCGGGGATCCCCGACGACCGGCCCGGTGCGCTCGAGGCCGCCGGTACCGCCGGGCCGGCCTCCCTCGCCGGGCTCGAGGTCGCCCGCAAGCACGACATGCGGGCACCCGAACCGCCGGAGAATGACGAGGCCGTCGTCGCCGTCGGGAAATCACCGACAGGTCTGACCCCCGTACTCACCCGTTATTGGGCCGAGGAACAGGCGTGGACCCTCGACGCCTACCGGCGGCACGGTGGATACGAAGCCCTGCCCATCGCGCTCGGCATGGACCCGGATGCGGTCATCGCCGCAGTCAAGGATTCCGGGATCCGCGGTCGCGGCGGCGCCGGATTCTCCACGGGCACCAAGTGGTCGTTCATCCCGCAGGGCGACGACAAGCCGCACTATCTCGTCGTCAACGCCGACGAATCCGAACCGGGCACCTGCAAGGACATCCCGTTCATGCTGGCCACCCCGCATGCCCTCGTCGAAGGCGTGATCATCGCCGCCTACGCGATCCGCGCCCGGCACGCGTTCGTCTATCTCCGCGGCGAAGCCGTCCCGGTGCTGCGGCGCCTGCACGCGGCGGTCGCCGAGGCCTACGAGGCCGGTTATCTCGGACGCGACATCCTCGGCTCCGGATACGACCTCGAACTCGTCGTCCACGCCGGTGCGGGCGCATACATCTGCGGTGAGGAGACGGCGCTGCTCGACTCCCTCGAGGGCCGCCGCGGCCAACCACGCCTGCGCCCGCCCTTTCCCGCCGTCGCCGGCCTGTACGCATGCCCGACCGTCGTCAACAACGTCGAATCCATCGCGAACGTCCCGCTCGTCATCCGCAACGGTGTGGACTGGTACCGCTCGATGGGCACCGAGAAATCACCGGGATTCGCGATGTACTCGCTGTCCGGGCACGTCACCACCCCCGGCCAGTACGAGGCCCCGCTCGGCATCACCCTGCGCGAGCTGCTCGGCTACGCCGGAGGTGTGCGCGCCGGCCACCGGCTCAAGTTCTGGACACCCGGCGGTTCGTCGACCCCGATCTTCACCGACGAACACCTCGACGTCCCCCTGGACTACGAGAACGTCGCCGCCGCCGGGTCGATGCTCGGGACCCGGGCCCTGCAGATCTTCGACGAGACCACCTGCGTCGTCCGCACGGTGCTGCGCTGGACCGAGTTCTACGCGCACGAATCGTGCGGCAAGTGCACCCCCTGCCGCGAGGGCACCTGGTGGCTCGTGCAGATCCTCGAGCGGCTCGAACACGGCCGGGGCGCCGAAGCCGACCTGGAGAAGCTGCTCGACATCTCCGACAACATCCTCGGCCGGGCGTTCTGCGCGCTCGGGGACGGCGCGACCAGCCCGATCACGTCGTCGCTGAAGTACTTCCGCGACGAATACGTCGCCCACTTCGAGCACGGCGGCTGCCCGTTCGACCCGCACCTGTCGACGCTCGCCGCCGACGCCCCCGCGGAAGGAGGCGAGCGATGACCGCAGTGTCCGGTGCCGGTGCGGAGAAGTCCGAGACCACCGACCTCGTGAACGTCACCATCGACGACACCGAGATCGCCGTGCCCAAGGGCACTCTCGTGATCCGCGCCGCCGAACTGATCGGGGTCCAGATCCCGCGGTTCTGCGACCACCCGCTGCTCGAACCGGTCGGTGCGTGCCGCCAGTGCCTCGTCGAGGTCGAGGGCCAGCGCAAACCGCTCGCCTCGTGCACCTCCGTGGTCACCGACGGGATGGTCGTGCGCACCCAGTTCACCTCACCGGTGGCCGACAAGGCCCAGCGCGGCGTGATGGAACTGCTGCTCATCAACCATCCGCTCGACTGTCCGGTATGCGACAAGGGCGGCGAGTGCCCGCTGCAGAACCAGGCGATGTCCAACGGACGCGCCGAGTCCCGCTTCGAGGACACCAAACGCACCTACCCGAAACCCATCGCGATCTCCTCGCAGGTGCTCCTCGACCGCGAACGGTGCGTGCTGTGCGCGCGGTGCACCCGCTTCGCCGACCAGATCGCGGGCGACCGGTTCGTCGACATGCTCGACCGCGGGGCGCTGCAGCAGGTCGGTATCTACACCGAGGAACCGTTCGAGTCGTACTTCTCCGGCAACACTGTCCAGATCTGTCCGGTCGGCGCGCTCACCGGCGCCGCCTACCGGTTTCGCGCCCGCCCGTTCGATCTGGTCTCCACGCCGAGTGTGTGCGAACACTGCGCGAGCGGCTGCGCCCAGCGCACCGACCATCGTCGCGGTGCCGTGCTGCGCCGACTCGCCGGGGACGACCCCGAGGTCAACGAGGAATGGAACTGCGACAAGGGACGCTGGGCGTTCACCTACGCTACCGCCGACGATTGCCTCACGACACCGCTCGTCCGCGACGATACCGGAGCGCTCGTCCCCGCCTCGTGGATCGAGGCGCTCGGCGTCGCCGCCCGCGGGCTCGCGGCGGCGCGCGGTAGGGCCGGGGTGCTCACCGGTGGCCGGCTCACCGTCGAGGACGCCTACGCGTACGCGAAGTTCGCGCGAACGGCGCTCGGCACCAACGACATCGACTTCCGCAGTCGAGCCCTGTCGGGGGAGGAGACGGACTTCCTCGCCTCGCGGGTCGCCGGGCGGCGCCTCGACGTCACCTACCGCGACCTCGACCGCGCGCCGGCGGTGCTCCTCGTCGGATTCGAGCCGGAGGAGGAGTCGCCGATCGTCTTCCTGCGGCTGCGCAAGGCGGTCCGGCGGAACAGGCTGCAGGTCTTCACGATCGCACCGTTCGCCTCGCGCGGTGTCCACAAGCTGTCGGGCCGGGTCGAACAGTGCGTCCCGGGCGACGAGGCACGCGCGCTCGACGCGATCCGCACCGGCGCATCCGCCGATGCCGCGGCGGCGCTCGGGACTCCCGGTGCGATCGTGCTGGTGGGGGAGCGGGCCGCAGCATCGCCCGGCACGCTGTCCGCCGCTGCGGCCCTCGCCGACGAGACCGGAGCCCGCCTCGCGTGGATCCCGCGCCGCGCCGGTGATCGCGGAGCACTCGAAGCCGGCGCCTTCCCGACACTTCTCCCCGGCGGTCGCCCGATCGGCGACCCGCAGGCCCGGCGCGACATCGAGTCGGCGTGGGGTCTACCGGCCGACACCCTGCCGTCGGAGCCGGGCCGCGACACCGACGCCATCCTCGCCGCGGCCGCCGAAGGTGATGTGGCTGCGCTCGTGGTCGCCGGCGTCGACCCCGCCGACCTGCCCGACCCCGATGCCGCACTCGCGGGTCTCGACGGTGCCGGCTTCGTCGTGAGTCTGGAAGTGCGACGCAGCGCGGTGACCGACCGCGCCCACGTCGTCTTCCCCGTCGCGCCGGTGGTCGAGAAGGCCGGGAGCTTCCTCGACTGGGAGGGACGCGAACGTGCCTTCCCGATCGCCCTCCGCGACACCGGAGCACTGCCCGACCACCGGGTGCTCGCGGCGATCACCGACGCGATGGACCTCGATGGAGGCCTCGACGATCCCGGCCCCCACGACGTCGAGACCCTCCGCCACGAACTCGCGGAGCTCGGACGATGGACGGGCACCGTTCCCGAATCGCCGGGAGTGTCCCCGCGACCCCCGCGACGTCCCGTTCTCGGGGAAGCGGTCCTCGCCACCT
Organism: Rhodococcus sp. 852002-51564_SCH6189132-a; assembly: GCF_001665495.1. Classification (NCBI taxonomy): domain Bacteria; kingdom Bacillati; phylum Actinomycetota; class Actinomycetes; order Mycobacteriales; family Nocardiaceae; genus Rhodococcus; species Rhodococcus sp. 852002-51564_SCH6189132-a. Next base: position 49,883 of record NZ_LZMJ01000048.1, on the reverse strand, counting down.
GGCGGATGCTCCTCGACGCGGGCCGGTTGCAGGACGACGAACCGCACCTCGCCGGAACGGCGCACGAACCCGTCGCCCGTCTGTCGGCCGCGACAGCCGCGGAGATCGGCGCCGCCGACCATCATTCGATCACCGTCTCCACCGAGCGCGGCTCGATCACGCTGCCGCTGGTGGTCGACGACCTGCCCGACCGTGTCGTCTGGCTGCCCACCGCCTCACCAGGATCGATGGTGCACGCCGATCTCGGTGTCACCGCCGGTGACGTGGTGCGGATCCGGGCCACCGCCACGACGGGCTCCGGATCGGACGAGGAGGATCCGCGATGAGCGTCACCGCCCAGCCCGTGGACCTGTCGATGTTCGGCATCGACCCCTGGTGGCTCGTCGTCGTCAAGGCCGTGGCGATCTTCGCGTTCCTCGTCCTGACGACCCTCGTGATGATCCTCGCCGAACGCAAGATCATGGCCTGGATGCAGATGCGGGTCGGACCCGACCGGGTGGGGCCGAAGGGACTGTTCCAGACCGTCGCCGACGGTCTGAAACTCGCGCTCAAGGAAGGCATCATCCCTACCGGGGTGGACAAGCCGATCTACATGCTCGCCCCGATCATCGCGACGGCCCCGGCGTTCATGGCGTTCGCGGTCATTCCCTTCGGGCCCGAGGTGTCGATCCTCGGGAACCGGACGCCGCTGCAGCTGACCGATCTTCCCGTCGCGGTGCTCTACGTCCTGGCGATCACCTCCGTCGGCGTCTACGGGATCGTGCTCGCCGGTTGGGCCTCGGGTTCGACCTATCCGCTGCTCGGTGGTCTCCGCTCGACCGCGCAGGTCATCTCCTACGAGATTGCGATGGGACTCGCGTTCGCCGCGGTCTTCCTGCAGGCGGGCACGATGTCGACCTCGGGCATCGTCGCCGCGCAGAACGACCTGTGGTTCGTCGTGCTGCTGCTGCCGTCCTTCCTGGTGTACTCGGTGTCGATGGTGGGGGAGACCAACCGCGCCCCCTTCGACCTGCCCGAGGCCGAGGGCGAACTCGTGGGCGGTTTCCACACGGAGTACTCGTCGCTGCGGTTCGCGATGTTCATGCTCGCGGAGTACGTCAACATGGTCACCGTCTCCGCGCTCGCGACCACCCTGTTCCTCGGTGGCTGGCACGCGCCGTGGCCGCTGACACTGTGGAGCGGCGCGAACTCGGGCTGGTGGCCGCTGCTGTGGTTCGTGATCAAGGTGTGGGTCGTGCTGTTCGTCTTCGTGTGGCTGCGCAGCACCCTGCCGCGACTGCGCTACGACCAGTTCATGGCCCTGGGCTGGAAACTGCTCATCCCCGTCTCGGTGGTGTGGGTGATGATCGTGGCCGCGCTGCGCATCCTCGACACCGACGACGTCCTGCCCGGCACCGCGAGCCTCATCGTCGCCGGGGTGCTGTCCACCGCCCTGCTGTTCGCCTACCTCACCCTGCAGGGGCGGCGGAGCCGGCGCATCGCACAGGCGACGGAACCACCCGCCGGCGTCGACGAGGAGTTCGACGCCATGGCCGGAGGTTTCCCCGTGCCGCCACTACCTGCTCGGTCGAGCACCCGATCGAGTCCGCCCGCCCCGGCGGGTCGTCTCCCAGGAGGATCGTGATGGTCGAATTCCGCGGCCCGCTCGCCGGTTTCGGTGTGACGCTCACGACGATGTTCAAGAAGCCCAACACCGAGCAGTATCCGGAACAGAAGAGACCCACCGCCCCCCGCTATCACGGACGCCACCAGCTCAACCGGTATCCGGACGGACTCGAGAAGTGCATCGGCTGCGAACTGTGCGCGTGGGCCTGCCCCGCCGACGCCATCCACGTCGAGGGTGCCGACAACACCGACGAGGAGCGGTACTCGCCCGGCGAACGGTACGGGCGCGTCTACCAGATCAACTACCTGCGGTGCATCGGCTGCGGATTGTGCATCGAGGCGTGCCCGACCCGCGCGCTGACGATGACGAACGAGTACGAGATGGCCGCCGACAACCGAACCGACATGATCTACGAGAAGGACCGCCTGCTCGCGCCGCTCGAACCCGGGATGCAGCCACCCCCGCATCCCATGGCACCCGGCGCCACCGACGAGGACTACTACCGGGGCACGATCCCCGTCCCGGAACATACGTCCGCCGCCGACGGGGAGGAACACCGGTGACCACCGCGCTGCTCGCCGCCGAACTCACCACGACCTCCACCGGGGAGGCCGTGCAGTTCTGGATCCTCGGTGCCGTCGCGGTACTCGGGGCGCTCGGTGTCGTCGTCGCCCCGAAGGCCGTGTACTCGGCGCTGTTCCTCGCCATGACGATGATCGTGCTCGCCGTCTTCTACATCGCGCAGGATGCGTTGTTCCTCGGTGTGGTGCAGATCGTCGTCTACACCGGCGCCGTGATGATGCTGTTCCTGTTCGTGCTCATGCTCGTCGGTATCGACTCCGCCGACTCCCTCGTCGAAACCATCAAGGGACAGCGCGTTCTCGCGATCGTCGTGGCGGTCGGCTTCGCGGCGATGCTCATCGGTGGCATCGGGAACACCGCGGTCTCCGGCTTCGCGGGACTCGACGCGGCCAACGCCGGCGGCAACGTCGAGGGCCTGGCGGTGCTGCTGTTCATCGACTACGTCTGGGCGTTCGAACTCACCGGAGCGCTGCTCATCACCGCCACCGTCGGTGCGATGGTGCTCGCCCACCGGGAACGTCTGCAGCCGAGGCAGACCCAACGCGAACTCGCCGCACGCCGGTTCCGCGAAGGGGAGCGCGTCACACCGCTGCCGGCCGCGGGTGTCTATGCCCGCCACAACGCCGCCGACGTCCCGGCCCTGCTCCCGGACGGATCGTTCTCCGAACTGTCTGTCGGTGAGCTGCTCGGCCGCATCGGGCGCGACTGGGACCACACCGAACTCGGCCTGCGCGAACCCGGCGACGACGCGAGGAAGGATCGGCGATGAACCCCGAGAACTACCTCTACCTGTCGGCGCTGCTGTTCACCATCGGCGCGGTAGGAGTTCTCCTGCGCCGCAACGCGATCGTCGTATTCATGTGCGTCGAGTTGATGCTCAACGCCGCGAACCTGGCCTTCGTCACCTTCGCGCGGATGCACGGCAACCTCCACGGACAGGTGTTCGCCTTCTTCACGATGGTCGTCGCGGCCGCCGAGGTCGTCGTCGGCCTCGCGATCATCGTGACCATCTTCCGGACGAGGCGATCGGCCTCCGTCGACAACGCCGACCTGCTCAAGTACTGACGACCCCACGAGGACGGTGAGTGTGAGAGCCCACGACGAACCGAGAGGACACGCGGCATGACTTCGTTCCTGAACTCGGCGCTGTGGACGATACCGGCACTGCCCCTGGCCGGCGCGTTCGTTCTGCTGCTCCTCGGGCGTCGCAGCGACCGCTGGGGACATCTACTCGGGTGCGCCACGGCAATCGCCTCGTTCGTCGTCGGCGCCGCCATGTTCGCCGGACTGCTCGGACTCGACGCGAGCGAGAGGCTCGCGCAGCAGACCGTGTTCACCTGGGTGCCGGTCGGAGAACTGCAGGTCGATCTCGGACTGCGGCTCGACGCGCTGTCGATCTGCTTCGTACTGCTCATCACCGGCGTGGGCTCGCTGATCCACCTCTACTCGATCGGCTACATGGCGCACGATCCGGAACGCCGGAAGTTCTTCGCCTATCTCAACCTGTTCCTCGCGGCGATGCTGGTGCTCGTCCTCGCCGACAACTTCCTCGTCCTGTACCTCGGGTGGGAGGGCGTCGGTCTCGCCTCCTACCTGCTCATCGGCTTCTGGCAGTACAAGCCCACCGCCGCGACCGCCGCGAAGAAGGCGTTCGTCGTCAACCGCGTCGGCGACATGGGGTTGCTCATCGCTCTCATGATCATGTTCGCGACCTTCGGCAGCCTCGACTACGACACGGTCTTCGCCTCGGTCCCCGCCGCGACCGAAGGCACGGTGACGGCGATCGGCCTGTGTCTGCTCCTGGCCGCGTGCGCGAAATCCGCTCAGCTGCCGCTGCAGTCGTGGCTCGGCGACGCCATGGAGGGCCCCACCCCCGTCTCCGCACTCATCCACGCCGCGACCATGGTCACCGCCGGTGTCTACCTCGTGGTCCGCGCGAACGCGATCTTCGACGCCGCACCGTCCGCACGACTCGCGGTGGTGATCGTCGGCGCCGCGACGCTGCTCTTCGGCGCGATCATCGGCTGCGCCAAGGACGACATCAAGAAGGCGCTCGCGGCATCGACGATGAGCCAGATCGGCTATATGGTGCTCGCCGCCGGTCTCGGCCCCGCCGGGTACGCCTTCGCGATCCTGCACCTGCTCACCCACGGCTTCTTCAAGGCCGGACTGTTCCTCGGCGCCGGCTCGGTGATGCACGCGATGAACGACGAGACCGACATGCGCCGCTACGGCGGACTGCGCGCGGTCATGCCGATCACCTTCGCCACCTTCGGGCTGGGCTACCTCGCGATCATCGGCATCCCGCCGTTCGCCGGGTTCTTCTCCAAGGACAAGATCATCGAGGTGGCCTTCGCCGCCGGCGGTGTCGAAGGCCTCGTGCTCGGTGTCGTCGCGCTGCTCGGTGCGGGACTGACCGCCTTCTACATGACCCGCGTGATGATCCTGACCTTCTTCGGCGACCGGCGATGGGCGCCCGACGCCGTCCCGCACGAGTCGCCGGCCTCGATGACCTGGCCGATGATCGCTCTCGCCATGGGCTCGGTCGGTGCCGGCGGTCTGCTGGTGTTCGGTGGCTCGTTGCAGCACTGGCTCGAACCCGTCGTCGGCTACGACCATCACGAAGGTGGTTTGCCCGTCTGGCTCGTCACCACCGTCACGCTGGCGGTCGTGCTCGCCGGTGTCGCCGTCGCCTACCGGCAGTACGTGCGCGCACCGGTCCCGGCGACGGCACCCGAAGCGGTGTCGGCGCTGACCGTCGCCGCGCGTCGCGACCTCTACGGCGACGCCGTGAACGAAGCGGTGTTCATGCGTCCCGGTCAGGGTCTGGTGCGCGCCCTGGACGGCGTGGAATCCACCGGCATCGACGGCTCCGTCACCGGTGCCGCCACCGGGATCGGTGCGCTCTCGCGCGGACTGCGCCGGCTGCAGACCGGCTTCGTCCGTTCGTACGCGTTGTACATGTTCGCCGGCGCGACCGTCGTGGTCGGCGCGCTCGTCCTGATGACGCTGTGATGGGGGTGTACTGGTGACCACCGTTCCCTGGTTGACGATCCTGTGGGTGCTCCCGCTGCTCGGCGCCGCCGCGATCGCGGCCCTGCCCGCACGCCTCGGTTCCGCCACCCGGTCGATCGCCCTGACGGTGTCGATCGCCGTTCTGGTGGTCGCGGTGATCGTTGCCGTCGGATTCGACCGCGCGGGAGAGCGTTTCCAGTTCGTCGAATCGCACGACTGGATCCCCTCGTTCGGCGCCGGCTACCGGCTCGGCGTCGACGGCATCGCCCTGGTGCTGGTCCTGTTGACCGCCGCGCTCGTGCCGTTGCTCCTGGCCGCCGGATGGCACGATCACCGCGCCGCCGACGAGGACGCCGGCGCGGCCCGCCCACGCTCCGCGCACACCTATGTGGCGCTGATCCTGCTCGTCGAGTCGATGGTGCTCGTGTCGTTCACCGCCCTCGACATCCTGCTGTTCTACGTCTTCTTCGAGGCGATGCTCGTCCCGATGTACTTCCTCATAGGCGGGTTCGGGTCGCCGGGGACACCGCGTGCCGACCGGGCACGAGCCGCCGTGAAGTTCCTGCTGTACAACCTGCTCGGCGGACTGGTGATGCTCGCCGCGTTGATCGGCCTGTACGTGGTCACCGCCCGATCCGGGCTGGGGGAGACCGCGGGAGTGGGCACCTTCGACGTCCGGACCGTCACCGCCGCCGCCGTCGCCGGTGATCTCGACGCAACCCCCGCCGTGCTCGCCGCACTGTGTTTCGGTTTCCTCGTCGCCTTCGCGGTGAAGGCTCCACTGTGGCCGCTGCACGGGTGGCTACCCGACGCGGCGGTGCGGACCACGCCGGTCGCGGCGGTGCTCATGATGGCAGTGGTCGACAAAGTCGGCACCTTCGGCATGCTGCGCTACTGCCTGCAGCTCTTCCCCGACGCCTCGGTGACCTTCGCGCCGGTCGTGGTGACTCTCGCCGTCATCGGCATCGTCTACGGCGCGGTGCTCGCGATCGGTCAGACCGACGTGATGCGCCTGATCGCCTACACCTCCATCTCGCACTTCGGGTTCATCGTCCTCGGCATCTTCGCGCTGACCTCGCAGGGGCAGGCCGGCTCGACGCTGTACATGGTCAACCACGGGATCTCCACGGCCGCACTGTTCCTCATTGCCGGTTTCCTCGTCTCGCGGCGCGGAGACCGCACCATCGCCGCCTATGGCGGGGTGCAGAAGGTCGCTCCGGTCCTCGCCGGAACCTTCCTCGTCGCCGGACTGGCGACCCTGTCCCTGCCCGGGCTCGCGCCGTTCGTCAGCGAGTTCCTCGTCTTCGTCGGCACCTATCCGCGCTACCAGGTGGCTGCGGTGATCGCGACACTCGCGCTCGTGCTGTCCGCGCTCTACGTGCTGTGGCTCTACCAGCGCATGATGGGCGGACCCGTGCGCCTGCCCGGTGGGGACGACGGTGACGACGGGAACGGCGGTGCCGAACACGCCCGCAGGCTCTCCGATCTCGTGCCTCGTGAGGTCGCGGTGGTCGCGCCGCTGATCGCGTTGCTGCTCGTTCTGGGGATCTATCCGAAACCCGCGCTCGATGTCATCACCCCGGCGGTCGACGACACGCTCGTCTCGATCGACATCTCCCGGCCCGAACCGGTGGTGCCCGCCGAGCGACCCGTCGCCGAGAGCGGTGTTCCCGCGCACGGTTCCGAGGAAGGTGAAGCCGAATGAACCCCTCCGAGGGCATCGTCGTTCTAGCCGCATCAATTCCCGCCCCGGCGATCGACTACGGACTGATCGCACCGATCCTCATCGTCTTCGCCGCCGCCGTCGTCGGTGTGCTGATCGAGTCGTTCGCGCCGGCCTCGGCACGCTACCTCGCCCACGTGCTCCTGACGACGGGTGCGCTCGTGGCGGCGTTCGTCGCCGTGGTGATGCTCGCGGGAACCGGTGCGACCACCCTGTCGGGGGCGGTCGTGATCGACGGACCGGCGCTGTTCCTGCAGGGATCGGTCCTGATCGTGGCGGTGCTGTCGGTTGCGCTCGTCGCGGAACGGAGTATCGAACAGGTTCGCGCGCAATCGGTTTCCCGCGCCGCGGCCGGTGCGCATCTCGACGCATTCGCGCCCCAGGCGTCGGCGATTCCGGGTACCGCGGCCGAACGGCAGGCGCTCGCGGCGGGCGGCGCACGGACCGAGGTCTTCCCGCTCCTGCTGTTCGCGGTGGGCGGGATGCTCGTGTTCCCGGCCTCGAACGACCTGCTGACGATGTTCGTCGCGCTCGAAGTGCTGTCGCTGCCGCTGTACCTGCTGTGCGGTCTGGCGCGGCGCCGGCGGTTGCTCTCCCAGGAAGCGGCGCTGAAGTACTTCCTGCTGGGTGCGTTCTCGTCGGCGTTCTTCCTGTACGGGGTGGCGATGCTCTACGGCTACGCCGGGACCGTCCACCTCGGTGGGATCGCCCTGGCCATCGACACCGGTGCGGGCAGCGAGACCACCGCGCTCGTCGGGGTGGGTCTGCTGGCCGTCGGGTTGCTCTTCAAGATCGGGGCGGTGCCCTTCCATTCGTGGACGCCGGACGTCTATCAGGGCGCGCCGACGCCCGTGACGGCGTTCATGGCCGCCGCGACGAAGATCGCCGCATTCGGCGCACTGCTGCGTGTGCTCTACGTCGCGGTTCCCGGTTCCGCCGACCAGTGGCGTCCGATCCTGTGGGCCGTTGCGATCGCGACGATGATCGTCGGTGCGGTTCTGGCGGTGACGCAGAACGACATCAAGCGCATGCTCGCGTACTCGGCGATCAGCCATACCGGATTCGTGCTCACCGGTGTCGTGGCCGGCACCGCGTCCGGGGCGTCGTCGACGTTGTTCTATCTGCTCGTCTACGGGATCGGGACGGTCGGTGTGTTCGCCGTGGTGACGCTGGTGCGCGACCCGGAAGGCGAGACGTGGGAGCTGTCGCGCTGGGCCGGTGTCGGGCGGCGCTCACCGTTGCTCGGCGGGGCGTTCGCGCTGTTCCTGCTGTCGCTGGCGGGCATTCCGCTCACCAGCGGGTTCATCGCGAAGTTCGCGGTCTTCGGTGCGGCGATCGAGGGCGGTGCGGCTCCGCTCGTGATCGTCGGTGTGCTGGTCAGTGCGGTCGCCGCCTACTTCTACGTGCGGGTGATCGTGCTGATGTTCTTCACCGACCCGACCGACGACGCCCCGCGGCTCGCGACCTCGACCGTGGCGACGAGCGCGGCGATCGCGTTCGCGGCGGTGGCGACGGTGCTGCTCGGCATCCTGCCGCAACCCGTCCTCGACCTCGCCGAGCGGGCGGCGGTGTTCGTGCTCTGACCACGAGCGGGCGCGGGCAGGGAATGTCGCGACCGTCGTATCGGTTCCACCTCCCGAGGAGGCGTAATGACCGATACACGCAACGCGATTCTGGCAGGCGGATGCTTCTGGGGTATGGAGGAGCTGATCCGGAGGCAGCCCGGGGTGGTGTCGACGCGGGTCGGCTACACCGGTGGGCAGAACGATCACCCTACCTATCGCAACCATCCGGGGCACGCGGAGTCCGTCGAGATCGTCTACGACCCCGCACGGACCGACTACCGGGCGCTGCTCGAGTTCTTCTTCCAGATCCACGATCCGACCACCCTGAACCGGCAGGGCAACGACGTCGGGGCGTCCTACCGTTCTGCGATCTTCTACCTCGACGACGAGCAGAAGCAGGTCGCGGTGGACACCATCGCCGACGTCGAGGCGTCGGGTCTGTGGCCCGGCACGGTGGTCACCGAGGTGACTCCCGCGAGCACCTTCTGGGAGGCCGAACCCGAGCACCAGGACTATCTCCAGCACTACCCGAACGGGTACACCTGCCACTTCCCGCGGCCGGGCTGGAAGCTGCCGAACAGTCGCATCGCCGACGCGGCGAACTGAATCACGCGCACGGGTGGTTCCTTCCGCGGATCCGTATCGTGGAGGTACAGGTTGTGACGCCACTGCGGAGGAGTGCTCGATGGGAATGTTCGGCAAGGCTATGAAGAGCGCCGCCGTGGTCAAGGCGATCCAGGTCGCCCGACGCGAAGCGGCCAAGCCCGAGAATCAGCGCAAGGCCAAGGAGATGCTCACCAAGCTGCAGCAGAAGCGCCGCGGCTCGCACTGATCTGCCCCTCGCCGATCCGTTGTCCACCCGGGCAGCGGATCGGCGTGCAGGCTCACCGGTTTCGTTGTGCCGCCGGTCCCGCTCGGGACCGAGCCTCAGCGGTGCTGCTGCTTCACGAGGGTGAACTGCTGGACGTCGATGAGGCGACGTCGGAAATTCGCGGCGCACCCGGTGAGGTACCTGATGTATCGCTGGTAGACCTCCTCGGAGGCCATCCGCACCGCGTCGTTGCGCCGCGCCTCGAGGGCTCGCGCCCACAGGTCGAGCGTGCGAGCGTAATGAGGTTGCAGAGACTCGATGTTCTGCACCCAGAAGCTGTTGCGTTGTGCGCCGGTGATGACCAGATCCCGGTCGGGGAGCTGTCCTCCGGGGAAGATTTCCCTCATGATGAACCGCAGGAACAGTGCGTCCTCGCGGGTGACCGGCACCTTCATCGCCTCGAACTGGGCGCGGGAATGACCCACGATGGTGTGCAGCAGCATCCTGCCGTCGCTGGGCAGGATGCGCGAGGCGCGGTCGAAGAAGGTGTCGTACCGCTGTCGGCGGAAATGCTCGAACGCTCCGATGCTGACAATGCGGTCCACCGGCTCGTCGAACTCCTCCCAGCCTTGTAGACGCACTTCCGCGGTACGGCCTCCGGAGGACATGCCCGAGAGCAGACCGGACACGTGTTCGTACTGGTTGCGGCTCAACGTCAGACCGATGACGTGCACGTCGTATCGCTCCGCCGCCCGCATCATCGTCGAGCCCCAACCGCAACCGATATCCAGCAGCGTCATCCCGGGCCGGAGATCGCACTTACGGGGAGCAAGATCGACTTTCGCGATCCGAGCTTCCTCGAGGTTCATGTCGTCGCATTCGAAGTAGGCCCAACTGTACGTGCGCGTGGGGTCGAGGAACAGTTCGAAGAAGTCGTCGGACAGGTCGTAGTGGGTCTGGACCTTCTCGTAGAACGGCGTCAGTTGCTGCATTCGGACCTACTCTCCGCGAGGAGTGGGACACGAGTTCCGGTGCGGGGCGTCGGTGCGTCCCGGCGATACACCGCTATCGGTCGATAGTGCTCCGGCAGAGCGCCTTCTCCCACGGGAACGGCGATTCCTGGGGCAGATGTCCGACTCGGGCACCGGCGTGCTGCCGTTATTCCGTGGTGTCAGCCCGCACGGACGGATGTCTCGTCGGCGACCGGCACGATGTCGAACGCGTCCTCCAGCTCTCCGAGGGCGGTATCGAAGTGGTCGAGCAGAGGCTGCAGCTGCGGCAGGCTGCGACTGCACGAGGTCAGGCCGAAAGCGATCGCGTCGTCGGTGCTCGTGCACGTGATGTTCAGTGCCTGACCGTCGACCGGCACGGACAGTGGATACACCGCATCCACGCGAGCGCCGTTCCAGTACAACGGATCCGGAGCTCCCGGCACGTTCGAGACGATGACGTTGAGGGGCGGTCGCGGGAGTGCACGATTGCGGGTGAGGATCCCCACCGCCAGAGGCGCGACGCCGAGTGCACTGGCCGCCAACCGGGACAGGGAGGACATCCCCTGCATGGAGGCCTTGCCCTGCGTCGTCGATGCCGACACCCGGGCCAGCCGGTCGGCCGGATCGGCGAGATCCGTACCCATATCAGCCATCAGGACACCGAGTTCGTTTCCGGCGCAATCTTTGTCGGATCGCAGGCACATCGGGACCATGGCCACGAGCGACTTGTCGGGCAACGCCCCCTGCTCGCTCAGGAAGGCGCGCAGTGCTCCCGACGACATGGCCAGCACGACATCGTTGACGGTCGCGTCGGCCGCTCTCGACATAGCACGCAGGCGGGTCAGCGTCCACGAGCGCGCGGCAAACCGGCGCGTCCCCGAGATCGGCACGTTGATCATGGTGTTCGGCGCGGCGAGCGACAGCGATCCGCCACCGCCGCGCAGCGCCCTGTTCACGGTGCCGGCCAGCGCGGGCACGAAACCGGTGACCTCGGACGTCGCCGTCCGCACCGCCTGCATCGCGGCTTCGGGAAGATCTGGCGCGGTCCCGGACGAGTGGGAGCGGCTCGGCGCGTCGAAGAGCGACCACGGTGCCGGCATGTCGGTCTGCTCGGAGTCCGGACTCAGGGCGCGGCGCAGCAACTTCATCGCGCCCACGCCGTCGGCGAGGGCATGGTGGATCTTCGTGTAAACGGCGAGCCGGCCGTCCGCGAGACCCTCGATGACATGCATCTGCCACAACGGCCGGCTCCGGTCGAGCAGCGTGCTGTGCAGCCGGGAGACGAGATCCCACAGTTCGTCGAGCCCGCCGGGCTGCGGCAACGCGTTGCGTCGTACGTGGTAGCTCAGGTCCAATTCCGAGTCCTCTTCCCACGCCCACTGGCCGAAGGTGCCCAGGGAGCGGACCGCGCGCTTACGCCACAGCGGGGCGACCTCACCGTTCTGTGTGGCGGCGGTGAACAGTGCCCCGAGATCCGCGGCGCTCGTACCGTCCTGGGGACTCAGAAGGATCAGTCCGCCCACATGCATCGGATGATCACGGGACTCCCCGAGAAGGAACATCGAATCGGCGGGCGACATGGGTGGACGCATCAGCACGTTTCCTCCGCCCGGTACCCCGGGCAGTTCGTGACGAGGCCCCCTGCCGCCCCGTCGACATGTGCGTCAAACCATGACCCCCATCACAGATTTATGACGCGACACAACTAATACGCGACACCGGGCCATATCGCCAAGTCCGGACGCCCGATTTCCCACCGAAGTGAGAATTGTTGTCCGATTTGCGAACTCCGAGGCGCTTTCGCGGTCCACATGACGCTGTCGACGACGGTTCCCCATTCAGCATCTCGGACCTCGGACATCTGCCAGTGGACGTCGAATCCTTTCAAGGATCACCCCGCGCGGCGGTTGGGGAATACCCGGACGCCGAATCGCGTAGGTCGATCCCGTGATCGGTCACTCCTCGTCCCCGCGATTGCGACGACGCCACTGCACGGCGGCCGTGAGCAATCGGATCCCGAGAGCCAGGAAGATCAGATTTGCGATCATCTGCACCGACACGACGGCTCGCGCGGTCTCGGTTACAGCGGAGATGTCCCCGAATCCCACCGTGGAGAAGACCGTCAGACAGAAGTACAGGGCATCGACGCGGGACAGTGGTTCGGTGAAGTTGTCCGGATGCGCCACGGACATGCGGAGGTAAAGGGTTGCGAAGACCACGAGATAGGCGGACACGATCGTGGTGAGTGCCTCGACGGCCTGGACCGCCGGGTACTCGGACGCGAGAATCCTGCGGATCTGCCACCAGCCGACCATCAGGACCGCAGTGCCACCACCGACGAGGGTCAGGACCTCGGACGTGCTGCGGACATGCTCGACCGGAATCACGAAGTAAACGCTGACCAGCACGAAGGCGGTGAGCGTCGGACGCGCTATCGCGGTCAGGATCAACCGTTTCCGCTCCCGCGGATCAGGTGTGCGCGGAGGATCGGCCACGGTCGTCCCCGTCCCGGAATGATGACCTTTGCCCCTACGGTATCGATCGGGCCGGGGCGACGATGGGAAGACCGAGTATCCGATCCGGCCCGGAAGGTCGACGCGGGCGGGGAGTGTGGGGAGTCGTCGATGACCGAACACGAACTGTGGGTCCGACCGATCGCGGAGGTGGGCGCCGCCGACGCGCCGACCGTCGGTGGCAAGTCCGCGAACCTCGGAGAGCTCACCCGCGCAGGCTTTCCGGTACCGCCGGCGTTCGCCGTCACCACCGCCGCCTATCTCGACGCGATGGACGCAGCCGGCATCCGATCCCGGCTGGCCGCCGAGGCCGTGCCCGACCCCGATATCGACGACGCCACCCTCATCCGTACCTCCGCGGAACTCGCCGCCCTGGTGACGGGTTCGAGCGTCCCGGCCGGGATGCGCGCGGCGATCGTCTCCGCCTACGAGAGCCTCGGTCCCGACGCGCCGGTTGCAGTGCGGTCGTCGGCTCCCGCGGAGGACGCCTCCGACACATCGTTCGCCGGGATCCACGAGTCGTACACGAACGTCATCGGTCCGGACGCGGTGATCCGCGCGGTGCAGGCGTGCTGGGCCTCGTTGTGGTCCGAACGCGCCCGCACCTACCGAGGGTTGCGCGGGGTGACCGACGAGCCGTCCATCGCGGTGGTGGTCCAGGTGATGGTGAAGTCCGAATTGTCGGGCGTGGCCTTCACGGCCGACCCGCGCACGGGCGAACTCGATCGCATCGTCATCGAGGCAGCTCTCGGTCTCGGAGAGGTCGTCGTCGGCGGGCAGGTCGAACCCGACACCTATGTCGTCGCGAAGGACGGCCTCGAGGTGCTCGACGTGCGTCTCGGTCATCAGGAGTTCCGCATCACCTCCACCGACAGCGGGGACAGTCGCGTCGCCGTCGATCCCACGCGCCGCACCCGAGTGCTCGACGACGATCAGCTCCTGCGCGTCGCGCGCCTGGCCGCCGGAGTCGAGGAGCACTACGGGCGCCCCCAGGACCTCGAGTTCGCGTTCGCGGACGACGAGTTGTGGATCGTGCAGACCCGCCCGATCACCACGCTCGATCAACCGGCGGCGCCCGCCTCGTCCGGAAACGGCGAGGCACGAGCGTTGCTGGCCGGTCTCGGTGCCGGCCCCGGGACGGCGACCGGCCGAGTGCGGGTGCTCCACGAACTGGTCGACGGGAAGAAGCTGAACGACGGCGAGATCATCGTGGCGCCGATGACCAGACCCGACTGGTTGCCGATTCTGCGCCGCGCCGGCGGCATCGTCACCGACGGTGGTGGTATCACCTGCCACGCGGCCATCGTCGGACGCGAACTCGGCAAGCCCGTCGTGGTCGGTGCACGTACCGCCACCAAGGATCTGAAGGACGGGCAACTGATCACCGTCGACGGCAACGCCGGTGTGGTGTTCGACGGCGCAGTCCACACGGCGGAAAGGCCCGTCGCGACGGTATCCGTGTCTGCGGCGTCGGCCGTCGCCGCCGAAACCGTTACGGCCACAGCGGTCTACGTCAATCTCGCGACTCCGGATGCCGCGGAGTCGGTCGCCGCGACCGATGTCGACGGCGTCGGTCTGCTCCGTGCCGAGTTCATGATCACCGAAGCACTCGCGGGCGAACACCCTTCGCACATGATCGCGCAGGGACGCCGCGACGAGTACGTGGAGAAGATGGCGGGTGGCCTGGCGCGGATCGCGGCGGCATTCGCCCCGCGTCCGGTCGTATACCGTGCGATCGACTTGCGCAGCAACGAATTCGCCGATCTCGAGGGTGGGGAGGTCGAACCCCACGAAGAGAACCCGATGATCGGTTACCGCGGGTGCTTCCGGTACATCCGGGATCCGGAACTGTTCTCCTTGGATCTCGATGTGCTGCACCGGGTTCGGCGCACACACCCGAACGTGCATCTGATGATCCCGTTCGTGCGCACCCGCTGGGAGCTGCGGGACTGCCTCGCCCAACTCGACCGGCATCCGCTCGGTTCCGACCAGCGCATGCAGCGCTGGATCATGGCCGAGGTCCCGTCGGTCGTCTACTGGTTGCCGGAATACGCGAAGCTCGGCATCCACGGCGTGTCCATCGGAACCAACGACCTCACGCAGTTGATGCTCGGCGTGGACCGGGACTCGGAGGTGTGCAAGGACCTGTTCGACACCCTCGACCCCGCGGTGCTCGACGCGATCGACCACATCATCGAACGGGCCTCGGCCGCGGGACTGACGACGTCGTTGTGCGGTCAGGCCGTGTCGACGAGCACCGACCTCGCCGAGCATCTCGTGCGGCGCGGCATCACCTCCGTGTCGGTCGCGCCCGACGCCGCGGCGCAGACGAGACGGACGGTGGCGCGAGCGGAACAACGCATCCTGCTCGACCGCGCCCGGCGCGCCGGGGCATGACCGGCGGGGAACCGTCCTTCGTCAGGGGCGCCGCGCACTACGGGACGACCATCACGGGCCAGGTCACCGTGTGCAGCAGCGCCCATGTGGTGGATCCCAGCATCAGGTTCGGGAACCCGCCTCGACCACGACGGCCGAGAACGAGCAACTGCGCATCGGCAGCGTGCGATGCCAGATAGTGGGAGGGCTGGTCCAGCACCACCACCGGGTGCACCCGCACGTCGGGGAACTCCTCGCCGTGCCCGGCGAGACTCTCGGACAACAGTGCCCGCTCCTTGTTCTCCACGCTGTCCCACTCGATCCGGAATCGGAACGGACCGCGCACATCGAGGTCGGACCACGCGTGGGCTGCCACCACGTCGGTGCCGCGCAGCGAGGCCTCCTCGAACGCGGCGGACATCGCGCACACTGTGCTCCGAACCGTCGACGCCGACGACCACCGGACGCGTGACCACCGCTCGGCTGACCGAACCGAATCGCTCCCAGCCGAACCGGTTGTCCCCGGCCCCGACCACGACCATCGACGCCGACTTCGATCGGTCCACCAGTTCGAGCGACGGAGAATCGGTGCACAGGTGGGTCTCGATGTCGAGCTCATCCTCGGGCACCGCGCGGCGCGCGTATCCGGCGGCATCGAGGAGCATGTCGCGTCCCTCGGATCCCTCCTGCTCGAAGAATCCGGCGGGCATGCCGATCGGGACACCGAACGTGTTGCGGACCGACACGATGGTGACCAGCGACAACGGGAGCCGGCACCGTTCCGCCTCGCGAGCTGCCCAGACCACGGCCTGCAGGGACGCTCTCGATCCGTCCACTCCGGCGACGATGGGGTGGTGTGCTGTCATCACGATCACCTCGGTGCCTGTCCGAGCTGCGGGCACGGCCGTTTCGGGCCCTGCTTTTTCCGGGATCCTGCGGTTTCGGGACCCTGCCAGCACACGCTCGGACCGGTCGGTCGCACAAGAGTCGACGGTCCCGACCTGCCCGCAGGAAGTGACCGAAGACCCTCACGTGCCGTGCACGCCGCTTCTCACACTGGAGACTGCATCCGGCGCAATCACCCACTGCCGAAAGGCCCCGCCATGTCCGTCCTGATCGGCTACGCGACCGCTCGAGGGTCGACGCGGGGAATCGCCGAACGCATCGCTGCGGGACTGGAAGGCCGCGGTGCCGTGGAACTGCGCGCGCTCGGCGATGTCGCGTCGGTACGAACGTACGAGGCGCTGATCGTCGGAAGTGCGATCCACAACGGGCAGTGGCTCCCCGAGGCTTCCGATGCGATCTATCGGCTGGGCACCGAATCGGAAGGGCGACCGGTGTGGGCGTTCTCCGTCTCGTCGATCGGAGCGACCAGCACGATTCTCTCGCCCCGGGTGGCGGCATATCTGCGACGGGTCACGCCGGAACCTCGGGCGGTGCAGAACCTCCGTTCGATCACCGATGTGCGTGATCACCGTTTCTTCGCCGGTGCCATCGCTTCGGGCGACTGGGCCGGAATCGGGCGGATCGTCTTCCGGCTGATGGGCGGACACTACGGCGATGCCCGGGACTGGGTCGACGTCGACGCGTGGACGGAGAGGATCCGGGAAGGCCTCATCGATATACCGCGTGATCAGGGCTGACCGGTGCCGGTCGGGCCGGCCGGGGGAGTGACGGAGACCTAGCCATTTCACCAGCCACAGCCACCGCGACAACGGTTCGTCGAGATCGCCGCGCAGATGCACCGGATAGGGCACCGCCGCCGGGTGCGAAGGTGCGGTGACCGGAGTGGCGCCGGTAGCGGGAGCGGACACCGGACCGGGCGGCGGAGGCCCGTGCCGACCGAGTCCGACCGCGCCGGCGAGCAGCAGAGGGACACCGACGGCGAGAAGAACCAGACCGAGGATCAGCAGGGCGAGCACGGCCGGTCCGAGCAGGTCGATGTGGATCCCGGCGCGCACGTCCACGCCGATCCCTGCGGATGCGTCGGCGTTCATCACACCACGGTCCATGTGCCGTCGCGCAGATCCCATTCCACTTGCTGGGTGCCGGTCCCGTCCGCCGATGCGACCCAGAACTGTTGCGCGTAAGGAGCAGCCGGGGTGTCGCCCCCGGGAACGTCACGGTAGGTGACCTCGAACGGCTCGAACCGCAGATCGGTCACGACGGTGTGGGCGACCCCTGAGAGATAGGCCTCGACCTCCCCGCCGGGAGCGATCCCGACGAACACCGCCGATGCGGGATCGAGTGCGGTGGCCTGCACCAGAAGCCGGCCGATGTCCTCACTGCGCAGACCCGTGGGGCTCTGATCGTCGGTGACGAGGTCGAGACGTTCGGAGACCAACGCGTGCGTCTGCGTCCGGAGGGTCCCCTCGGGACCGGTGACGAAACCGTCGGCGCGCTGGACGACGAAGAACCACCCCAGAATGAGCGCTCCGACCGCGGCAGCGCCTCCGAGGAGCACGAGCAGAATACCGATGACCAGCATGACCACTTTGCCGACGTTCATCGATCCGTCCTCCGCGCACCGTGACGATCACCGAGTCGCTACGGGAGGGTGTTCGTAGAACGATTGTGGCAGCTCGATCGGTCTTTGTCGGCGTCAATCGAGCATTACGGGGTATCGAGAACTTCCTCGGCCGATCGAGCGATCAGCGAAGGCCGAAGGACGGACTCTCCTCGCGCCGCCGCGCGACGATGTCGTCGAACGCGTCGATCAGCCCCTCGGGATACCAGCGGGGATTCGTGTCGGCGGTGGTGGCGACGAGCAGCAACTGGTGTTCGCGTGCGTCCACGGCTACCCGGGCGAGCCGGGTGCGCCCCTCGTCGTCGAGCGCCGCGACCGTCGCGGCGAGATCGGCGACGAGCAACACGCGCGGGGGGTCGACGACCGGCGAATCGAGTTCGGCGACCACGTCGGTGATCTGATCGGTGGTGGTGGCCCAGCAACACGGCCCCGTGGGGAGCGAGGCGGAGCCACCGAGCCAGCGATGACGACGGTGCGGATCGATGACCACCAGGTTGTGGGTGCCGCCGGTCAGTGTCGTCATCGCGATCAGGTCGAGCGACACGCTGGGCGACGAGCGGCGCTCGTCGCGTCGGATCAGCAGGTGCCGTCCGGCGGACAGATCCCACGAGACGGGCGTGCCGTCGTTGTCGCGCCCGAACGGGATCGTCGTCCGGCACGCGATCACCCGGGAGCCCGGTCCGCGAGCGGGGCGCACCGGGACAGACGATCGGCACGGTCGACGAGTGGGCGGAGTGGCGGGCATCGACATGGTGGATCCGTTTCGTGTCGCTGGTTCCGGAGCGATCCTCGGACGACCGAACTGTAGAGGCGGGCACCGACAGGAACGGCCGCGTGCAGGTCGCGGCCGTCACTGCTCGTCCGCTTCGGGGTAACCGCCCGATTGCGACAGCCCTCGCCGTAGCCGCCCTCACCGCCCTCGGCGGTCACATCGCCTCCGCAGCGCCCGCGCCGATCGTGGACGACACCGGCGCGATCCCTGCTCCCAGCAGTACCCAGATCTCGTTCGCGCACACCCCGACTGGTCTGCGCGCCGGCACTGCGAACGAGCACGAGTCCCGCGCCGACGTGTCGATCGTCAAGATGTATCCGGCCGAGTACGTTCTCACCTACGTCGATCCTGCGGATCACGCCGACGCGACGGAGATGATCCGGTCGTCGAACGACGCGATCGCGGACCGCCTGCACGCGGAATACCCCCAGGCGATCTCGTCGACCGCGGCGGAGTTCGGGCTCACCGACACCCACGTGCCCGGCTACTGGGGTGTGGGCACCACGTCGACGCACGACATGGTCACCTATCGCGAGACGAAGAAGCGCACTGATCCCGGTTCGCCGGTGCTCGCCGCGATGGCCACGGCCTACGACACCGCGGTCGACGGATATCCGCAGGACTACGGCACGGCGCTGATCGCCGGAGTGATCGGCACGAAGCGGGGTTGGAGCGACGACCGCTCGTTCCACGCCTCCGCCTCGTTCGGTCCCGATTTCTCGGTCGCGGCGTCGACCTACGGATCGGCAGGGACGCTCTCGGAGCACGTCCTCGGCGCGTTCACCGAAAGGGTCCCACCCGGACCGGAGACCGGTCCTTCTCTGCAGGATTGCCCGCCGCTGTGCCGGCTCGCCGACGATCCGCTTCTCGGGCCGCCCGCGCAGGATCTCCTCGACGGGTTGCCGCCGGTCGTCACCGATCCGATCTGCGGCTGATCCCGGTAGGCATCAGATGCGGCGCATAACGGACACGACGGTGCCCAGCACCACCGCCTCGTCGCCGTCGAGGACGGGATAGGCGGAATTCCGGGGTTCGAGGTGGACGTGGCCGCCTCGGCGCCGGTACACCTTGACCGTCGCCTCGCCGTCGATCATCGCCGCGACGATCTGACCGGAGTGGGCCTCGTGCTGCCGCCGAACCACCACTGTGTCGCCGTCGCAGATCGCCGCGTCGACCATCGAGTCGCCTCGCACGCGAAGCGCGAAGACCGTGCCGGAGCCGACCAGATCGCGGGGGAGGGTGAGCAGGTCGTCGGTGTGCTCCTCGGCGAGAATCGGTGCGCCCGCGGCGATGTCGCCGACGACCGGCACGGTCACGGTGTCGTCGGATGCGCGTTCACCGCCGGACGAGCCGAGGAAGGGGCGCACGTCGAGCTGGCGTGCCACAGCGGTGCCGCGGCGGAGGAAACCCTTGTCCGCGAGGCTCTTCAGATGCTTCGAGACCGTCGACGTCGACCGCAGACCCACCGAATCGGCGATCTGCCGGGTGCTCGGCGACGATCCCTGCGCAACGATCCAGTCGCGGATCGCGGCCAGGATCTGCTGCTGGCGCAGCGGCAGGGACGCGGGGTCGAGGCCCCCGAACATGTCGAACTCGTCGTAACCGGTCACCCGGAGAATCGTAGCTACGCGGTCTCCGCCAGGTCCGGGGGAGTACCTGCGGAGGAGCTCTGCCCGTTCTGCAGCTGTTCCATGGCCCGTCGCTCCCGCAGCGCCCGGATGAGCTGCCGCTCCTGCAACTCCGCCGGATCGGCGGACAGGCCGGGAATCGAGAATCCGACCAGGGCACCTGCCAGCAGCGCGAGCGCCACCCGCGCCGAGTCGCCCTCCCGGATGCCCAGGACGAGTTCCACGAACACGAGCGCTCCGACGGCGACCAACACCACTGCGATCAGGGCCAGGATCCGGCGGATCCTGGGCTTCGGACGCGATCCCGGCGCCAACGGCATCGACTGGGCCGCGAGCTGCCACAACCGGGCATCGACGCTCTCCCGCAGGGGGCGCTTCCGGAACTCGTCGCCGAGTCCGTTGTAGATGGCCAGATCGGCTGCGATCCGGGTCCGGAGGTTTCGACGGGACAGCTCGCGCGACAGACGTGCGGCCGCCCACGACACCACCCCGGTGACGAGTGCAACGACGACGGGAACCCAGATACTCACGCCGGAACATTACGACAGCGGAGCCGGAATCGGCGGGATGCGGAAGGCGTGCTCCGGCCGTGTGGCGCGAACCGAAAAGTGGTGCCCCCGGTGAGACTCGAACTCACACTGGACGGGTTTTGAATCCGTTTCCTCTGCCAATTGGGATACGGGGGCGTTGCGGACACCACTGTAGAGGATCGGGCGAAGCGGGCGCGCACCGGTACCCTTCTTACGTTCCACCCTGCACCGGGGACCGCCAGTACCGAGGGGAAGGCCCGACCATGACCTCCGCGCCGCACGACAGCACACCAACTCCTCGTCGGGTCGTCGTAGCGGAAGACGAGGCCCTGATCAGGCTCGATCTCGTCGAAATGCTGCGCGAGGAGGGCTACGAGGTGGTCGGTGAGGCCGGCGACGGACAGCGTGCCGTCGAACTCGCCGAGGAACTCCGGCCCGACCTGGTGATCATGGACGTCAAGATGCCGCGCCGCGACGGCATCGACGCCGCCTCGGAGATCGCACAGCGGCGCATCGCCCCTGTGGTCATTCTCACAGCCTTCAGTCAGCGCGAACTCGTCGAACGCGCCCGCGACGCAGGCGCCATGGCGTATCTCGTCAAGCCGTTCTCGAAGAGCGATCTCGTGCCCGCCATCGAGGTGGCCGTCAGCCGCTTCTCCGAGCTGCGCGAGCTCGAGCGCGAGGTGCAAGGGCTCAACGAGCGATTCGAGACCCGCAAGCTCGTCGACCGGGCCAAGGGACTGCTCATGGAGAAGCATGCGATGACCGAACCGGAGGCGTTCCGCTGGATCCAGCGCGCCGCGATGGACCGCCGCACCACCATGAAGCAGGTCGCGGTGGTCGTCCTCGAGACCCTCGGAAGCGACACCGCCGGCTAGCCGCGCGAACCGGTTTCGAGTGCTCACGGCGCCCGACGCGTTACCGCCACATCAAATCTCCGCCCCGCAGATAACGGTCGTATCACAAGGATTTCGGCCGGGTTCGCGGGGTGCTTCCGACCGCTATGTTTCGACCACATCCGGAATCCGCCGGATGCGGTGTCAGGCGTTCGAAGGAGAGTTGAATGGCAAGACGGACTCTGGTCCGCGCCGTAGCGGTACTCGGTGCTGCGACGCTCGCCCTCACCGGGTGTGGTTCGGACAGCGACGATTCGGCATCCGGTACGTCGGCCGGTGACGAGGGGTCGGCGGCCGCGACGACCGTCGAGACCGACTGCGAACCACAGCAGGCCACAGCAGGGGCGACTCCCGCCACGGGACCGCTGAAGATCGGCACGATTCTCCCCGAGACCGGCAGTCTCGCCTTCCTCGGACCGCCCGAGGTCGCTGCCGTCCGGCTCGCCGTCGACGACATCAACGCCGCGGGCGGTGTTCTCGACCAGCCGGTCGAACTGTTCCCGGGCGATTCCGGGGACACGACGACCGACACCGCGAACACCACCGTCGATCGGCATCTCGCCAACGGCACCCAGGTGATCGTCGGCGCCGCCTCGTCGTCGGTCTCGCTCAAGGTGATCGACAAGATCGTCAGTGCCGGCGTGGTGCAGTTCTCGCCGGCGAACACCTCCGACCAGTTCGTCTGCTACGCCGACCGCGGGTTGTACTTCCGCACCGCCCCGACCGACGTGCTCCAGGCGCAGGCGCTCGCGCAGCTGATCGCCGAGGACGGGGCGCAGCGCGTGTCGATCCTGGCGCTGAACGATCCGTACGGCACCGGCCTCGCCGAGAACACCGTGACCAATCTCGTCGACGCCGGTATCCCGGAGGACCAGATCCAGAAGATCATCTACGATCCCAACGCGCAGTCGTTCAACGCGGAGGTCGACCAGGTGGCCAACTTCGCACCGGATGCTGTGGCACTCATCGGCTTCGAGGAGTCGGCGAAGATCATCACCCGCATGCACGAGGTGGGCATCGGCCCGTCCGACGGCATGGCGGTCTTCGGTGTCGACGGCAACATGGGGAACGCGCTGGGCGAGAACGTCGCCGAAGGACTGCTCGACGGCATGGCCGGCACCACGCCGCTGACCGACACCGGCGAGGAGTTCCAGCAGCGACTGCTCGGCGTCGATCCGGGCCTGATCGACTTCAACTACGCCGGAGAGTCCTACGACGCCGTGATCGTCTCGGCGCTGGCCGCGGAACAGGCAGGGTCGACCGCCGGGGTGGACATCGCCGCGAACATCAACTCGGTGACCCGCGACGGAGAGAAGTGCACCAGCTACCAGCAGTGCCTCGACCTGCTCCGTGCGGATCAGGACATCGACTACGACGGTGCCACCGGCGAACTCACCTTCGTGGATGCGGGCGAACCCGGCGTGGGCTCGTACGGCCGACTCGTGTTCGGTCCCGACAACACCCTGACCACCGAGGACTACATCGTGGTGGGTGAGTGACCCGCCGGTCGTGAGCGAAGGGGTGATCGCCGGTAGGCGGTCACCCCTTCCGCTTCTCCCGGCTGCCGGCGAGAGTGCCGAGATACAGTTCGACGACCTTCGGGTCGTGCATGAGATTGCTGCCGGTGTCGGTGTACGCGTTGCGGCCCTGGTCGAGAACGTATCCGCGATCGCAGATCTGCAGGCAGCGACGCGCGTTCTGCTCGACCATGATGATCGACACCCCCGCCGCGTTGATCTTCTTGCAGCGGATGAAGACCTCGTCCTGGAACATCGGCGACAGTCCCGCCGACGGCTCGTCGAGGAGCAGCACCGACGGCTCCATCATCAGCGCACGGCCCATCGCGACCATCTGCCGCTCACCACCGGAGAGCGCTCCCGCCTTGACCTTCCGGCGCTCGGACAGCAACGGGAACAACGACGCCACCCGCTCGAACTGCTTCTCGAAGTCCTTCGGACGCAGATAGATCCCCATCTCGAGGTTCTCCTCGATGGTCAGTGAGGGAAACACGTTCTGCGTCTGCGGCACGTAGCCGATCCCCTTGCGCACCAGAATGTGTGCGGGCGCCGAGGTGATCTCGTCCCCGCCGAGCGTGACGGTGCCGCTGCGGATGGGGATGAGGCCGAACAACGCCTTGAGCAGGGTCGACTTGCCGGCTCCGTTCGGGCCGATGATGCCCACGATCTCACCGTCGCGCAGGTAGAAGTTGCAACCGCGCAGAATGTCGACCCCGGGGAAGTAACCGGCCACGAGATCGTCGGCGCGCAGGAGAGCTCTGGTCGCCAGGCGGGCATGTTCCTCCGGGGTCGCGGCACGTTCCGCTGGCGTCGTCCCGGTGAGTGCAGGAGTGATGTTGTCGCTCACGGCTTCTCCAGGGTCGTGGCCGTCGCGTCGGTCGACGCCGAATCGGGATCGGACAGGTCGCCTCCGGCCTCGAGGGTCTGCGCTTCCGCGTCCGCGAGGGCGTCGGCGAGTTCGGCGGTCGCGCCCACGGGATTGCCCTCGTCGTCGAATTCGAGTGCCTGGTCGTGGTGACTGCCGAGATAGGCGTCGACCACGGCCGGATCGGACGACAGGGCGTCCGGCGGTGCCTCCGTGATCACCGAACCCTGCGCCATCACCACGACCCAGTCGGAGATGTCGCGGATGACGTCCATGTCGTGCTCGACGAATACCACGGTCGTCCCGTCGTCGCGCAGGGTCTTGATGTGTCCCAGCAGATTCTGCGTGAGCGCCGGATTGACGCCGGCCATCGGCTCGTCGAGCATGACGACGGTCGGTTCGGTCATCAGCGCACGGGCCATCTCGAGCAGTTTGCGTTGACCGCCGGACAGTGAACCGGCGAAGTCGTCGGCCTTCGCGGCCAGACCGAAACGGTCGAGCAGTTCGTATGCGCGCGCGGTGATCTCGCGTTCCTGGCGGCGCCACGTCCACGGTAGCAGTGCACCGGCCATGCGCTCGCCGGTCTGGTGCCGGGCGCCGAGGCGGACGTTGTCGAGGACCGTCATCTTCGACAGCGCCTTGGTGAGCTGGAAGGTGCGCACGATCCCGCGCCGCGCCACCTGATGGGGATGGAGCCGGCCGAGCGGGACGCCGTCCATCGCCCAGGTGCCGGTGTCGGGCCGGTCGAAGCCCGTGAGGAGATTGAACAGGGTGGTCTTGCCGGCGCCGTTCGGGCCGATCAGGCCGGTGATGCACGAGCGCTGGATCTCGAGGTGGGCCACGTCCACGGCCTTGAGCCCTCCGAATGTGCGGCACAGATCGTCGACGACGAGGATCGGGTCGGGTTTGGCGGCGCCGGGGGCGCGGTCGACGCCGGCGAACAGTGCGGCGCGTTCGTCCGCGCCGAGGACCGTGCGCGGTGGTGTCGGGTCGGGTCGGATCGTGTCAGGCATCGAGTTGCACCTTCCGCTTGCTTCCCAGGATGCCTTGTGGCCTGAAGACCATCATCACCGCGATGAGGATGCCGAGCAGCACGTACCGCATCGCGCCGACCTGTTGTTCGGTGAGCGGGAGCAGCGGGTCGGGTCCGGCGATCGCCTGACGCAGGAAGGCATCCGGGAGGGTGAGCAGGAACCAGAACACCATGGCGCCGAGCACCGGTCCGAAGACCGTTCCCGCACCCCCGAGGATCAGCGCGCCGAACGCGAAGAAGGTCTGCGCGGTCGAGTAGAAGTCGGGGTTGATCGACTTGGTCTGCAGAGCGTTGAAGACGCCGCCGAGACCGCCGATCATGCCGCCGAGTACCAGGGCCTGCATCTTGTAGGCGAAGACGTTCTTGCCGAGCGCGCGGGCAGCGTCCTCGTCCTCACGCACCGCCTCGAGGACCCGCCCCCACGGACTGTGGGAGAGGAGGTAGACCAGCCCGCACAGCAACAGCACGAGGGTCCAGCCGACGACCATCGCCCACAGGTCGTCGCCGTAGAACCGCATACCGAGCAGGTTGTACTGGCGACTCGAATCGAACGGGCTCAGGGACGTGAACGGGTCGGCGAAACCCCACAGGCCGCGGGTCGATCCGGTCACCGAGTCGGACGCGGTCGAGCGGAACATCAGCCGCAGGATCTCCGCCGCGGCGATCGTCGCGATGGCGAGATAGTCGGCCCGCAACCGCAGGGTGGGGATGCCGAGGACGAGCGCGAGCAGACCTGCCAGTGCGAGGCCGACGAGGATGCCCACCCACAACGGCTGGTCGTAGGTGACGGTCATGATGCCCACGCCGTAACCGCCCAGGAGGGCGAAACCGATCTGCCCGAAGTTCAGCAGCCCTGCATAGCCGTAGTGCAGGTTCAGGCCGATCGCGAGCAGTGCGTAGAAGATCGCCGACGGACCGATGAGCTGGGCGAAGGAAACCTGGAGTACCGACACGATATCCATGGGTCAACCGATCCTTGTCCGACTGCCGAGGATGCCCTGGGGGCGGATGACCAGGATGACGATGAGTACGAGCAGACCGCCGATGTACTTCAGGTCCGGGTTGATCACGAGGGTGGACAACTGGACCAGCAGTCCCACCACGACGCAGCCGACCAGTGCACCGTAGGCGGTGCCGAGGCCGCCGAGGATGATGCCGGCGAACATCAGCAGGAGCAGCTTGAAGCCCATCTCCCACTGCACGCGCCCGCCGAGTTCCGACAGGCCGAACAGCACCCCGCCGAGCGCGGCGAGCCCGCCACCGAGACCCCACACGAAGCGGATGACGTGTTCGACGTCGATCCCCGACGATGCCGCGAGGTCGCGGTTGTCGGCCACCGCGCGCATCGCCTTGCCGATCCGGGTGCGCTGCAGCAGCAGGGCGACCCCGACGAGCACCACCAGGCTGATCACGATGCACGCGAGGTTGACCGGGGTGATCGCGATCGGCCCCCACACCAGTTGCTGCTGTGCCTGGTAGTCGTCGAACGGCTGGGTGCGGTCGGAGTAGAAGGCCAGGATGAGATAGCGCAACGAGATCGCGAGGCCGATCGACACCACCAGCTGGGCGATCAGGCCCGTGTGGCGGCGCCGGAGCGGAGCCCAGATGAGTGCGTTGTTGAGCAGGCCGATGATGACGCCGACGATCACCGCCAGGATCGTGGCCGGTATCAGCTGGACACCGAGGGTGACATTGAAGATCCACGCCGCGACCGCCCCGAGGGTGACCAGCTCGCCGTGGGCGAAGTTCGTCAGGCCGGTCGTGCCGAAGATCAGACTGAGGCCCACTCCGGCGATCGCGATGACCAAACCGAAACGCAGACCGTCGACGATCGTGCGCACCAGCGTCTCGCCCCACGTGACCGTCGAACCGCTACGCGCCTCCCCGAACGAGAAAATCACCGTGTTCGCCCGTCCCGGAGCGACATCGCGGGTCACCGAGGTCTGGACGGTGACGTCGTCGGGCAGGCTCTCGGTGTCGACCTCGAAGACGTACGTGCCCGGCGGAACGGTGAGTTCCCAGCGCCCACCGTCGGCGGACTCCGTCTCGGTGACCACCTCGCCGCTCTCGGTGGTCGCACGGACGACGACACCGTCGAGTCGTTCGCCGGCATTGTTGAGCGTTCCGCGGACGGTCACCCCCTCCGCGGATTCCTCGTCGGGTGCGGCCGGTGCCGTGTTCGCGGGCGGTGAGGGTGGGTCCGGCGGATCCTGGGCGGAGGAGAGGCCGGAGCCGACGAGGACGAACAGGACACTCGCGAGCGTGACGAGTGCGGCGCGGACCGATCGGTGGAGGGTCGAGGTCGGTCGTCGCCGACATCCCGAGGTAGGGGCCACGCAGGTCCTCCCGGTGGGTGCGCTGTCATCGAGCGCGGCACTGCGCCCGGGGCATCATCGTCAACCTCGATGACGCCGGACTACGGTGTCGTGACAGGGGACTCTAGCGGCTGGATCGCACGTCCACGGGAAAAATTGGATCACCCGGACGTTTCGGTCTCGTTTCTTCGGACAACGAGTGTTCGCACATACCGGAGAGGTGCTGGTCGGGCGGTGTGGCCGACGCTGTCGTCCTCGGTCCCTAGACTGGCACGCGTGACCCGTGCATCCACTTCCGCGACGTCCACCGCGGCCACCGACGACCGCCCGACCCTGCTGCTCCTCGACGGCCATTCCCTCGCGTTCCGCGCGTTCTACGCGCTGCCCGCCGAGAACTTCAAGACCCACAGCGGGCAGACCACGAACGCGGTCTACGGGTTCACCTCCATGCTCATCAACCTGCTGCGCGACGAGCAGCCCACGCACGTCGCGGCGGCATTCGACGTCAGCCGCAAGACCTTCCGTGCCGAACTGTTCGCCGCCTACAAGGCCCAGCGCAGCGCCGCACCCGACGACTTCAAGGGTCAGATCGACCTCACCAAGGACGTCCTCGGCGCGATGGGGATCCCGGTGATGGCGATCGAGGGCTACGAGGCCGACGACATCATCGCCACGCTCGCGACGCAGGCGCACGCCCAGGGCTTCCGGGTGCTCGTGGTGACCGGCGACCGCGACGCGCTCCAACTCGTCAACGGCGACATCACGGTGCTGTATCCGCGGCGCGGCGTCTCCGACCTGACGCGCTTCACCCCCGACGCGGTGGAGGAGAAGTACGGACTCACCCCCCAGCAGTATCCGGACTTCGCGGCGCTGCGCGGCGACCCGAGCGACAACCTGCCCGGCATCCCCGGCGTGGGCGAGAAGACCGCCGCGAAATGGATCCGCGAGTACGGAAGCCTGAGCGGACTCGTCGACCGCGTCGACGAGGTGCGCGGCAAGACCGGCGACGCGCTGCGCGAGAACCTGTCCAACGTGTTGCTCAACCGCCAGCTCACCGAGATGGTGCGCGACGTGGCCGTGCCGTACACCCCCGAACAACTCGCCCTCGCCCCGTGGGACCGCGACCGCATCCACCGCCTGTTCGACGACCTCGAGTTCAAGGTGCTGCGCGACCGGCTGTTCGAGACGCTCTCGTCGGCCGAGCCCGAGGCCGAGGAGGGCTTCGAGGTGCGCGGCGGGATCGTCGAGCCGGGTGCCCTCGGCGACTGGCTCGCCGAGCACGCCCCGGCGGGTCGACGTCATGGGCTCGCCGTGGTGGGCGCCGGCACTCCCTACGGAGGCGACGCGACCGCGATCGCCGTCGCCGGGGCCGACGGTGAGGGCGCCTATGTGAGCACGGTGGCGCTCACGCCCGAGGACGAGAACGCCCTCGCCGCATGGCTCGCGAACCCCGCCGTGGAGAAGGCCGTGCACGAGGCGAAGTTCGCCATCCACGCGCTGCGCGGACGCGGCTGGACGCTCGCCGGCATCACCAGCGACACCGCGCTCGCCGCCTATCTGGTGCGGCCAGGCCAGCGCTCGTTCAAGCTCGACGACCTGTCGCTGCGCTACCTCAAGCGTGAGCTGCGAGTGGAAGACACCGGCGCGCAACAACTCTCGTTGCTCGACGACGAAGACGCCGCCGACGCGCAAGCGGCCGAGGCGCAGATCCTCGCGGCGCGCGCCGTCGTCGACGTCGCCGCGGCCCTCGACACCGAACTCGGCGAGATCGAATCGGTGCGCCTGCTCACCGAGATGGAACTGCCCCTGCTCGAGGTCCTCGCAGAACTCGAGGCCACCGGCATCGCCGTCGACTCGGCGCACCTGCACGACCTGCAGTCCGAATTCGCGGCCCAGGTCGCCGCCGCCGCGAACGCCGCCTACGAGGTGATCGGCAAGCAGATCAACCTCGGCTCGCCGAAACAGTTGCAGGTGGTGCTGTTCGACGAGCTCGAGATGCCGAAGACGAAGAAGACCAAGACCGGCTACACCACCGACGCGGATGCCTTGCAGAACCTGTTCGACAAGACGGGCCATCCCTTCCTCGAACACCTGCTCGCGCACCGTGAGCACACCAAGATGAAGACCACCGTCGACGGACTCATCAAGTCCATCGCCGACGACGGTCGCATCCACACCACCTTCAACCAGACCGTCGCGGCGACGGGCCGGCTCTCGTCGACCGAGCCGAACCTGCAGAACATTCCGGTGCGGACCGAGGCCGGTCGCCGGATCCGCGACGGTTTCGTGGTGGGCGACGGATTCGACGTGCTGCTCACCGCCGACTACAGCCAGATCGAGATGCGCATCATGGCGCACCTGTCGGCCGACGAGGGGCTCATCGAGGCATTCCGTACGGGCGAGGACCTGCACACCTTCGTGGCGTCGCGGGCGTTCGGGCTGCCGCTCGAGGAGGTCACCCCGGAGCTGCGTCGCCGCGTCAAGGCGATGTCCTACGGTCTCGCCTACGGGTTGAGCGCCTACGGTCTCGCCCAGCAGCTGAAGATCTCCACCGACGAGGCCCGCGAGCAGATGGAGGCCTACTTCACCCGCTTCGGCGGCGTGCGCGACTACCTCTACAACGTGGTCGAGGAGGCCCGCAAGGTCGGCTACACGTCCACCCTCTACGGCCGCCGCCGGTACCTGCCCGACCTCAACAGCGACAACCGGCAGCGCCGGGAGATCGCCGAGCGCGCCGCGCTCAACGCCCCCATCCAGGGCACGGCCGCCGACATCATCAAGGTCGCGATGATCGACGTGCAGAAGGCGCTGAATGAGGCCGGACTGCGGTCGCGGATGCTGCTGCAGGTGCACGACGAACTCGTGCTCGAAGTGGTCGAAGCCGAGCGCGAACAGGTCGAGGCGCTCGTGCGCGACAAGATGGACTCCGTCATCGAATTGTCGGTGCCGCTCGAGGTCTCGGTCGGTTACGGCCGCAGCTGGGACGCCGCGGCGCACTGAGTCGCGGGGACACCGAGTCGCGGGGACACCGAGTCGCAGGGACACCGGCCGCAGGTACACACACCGTACGTACGACGGCGCCCGCCCCCGGATCACCGGGGACGGGCGCGGTCGACGCGACGAGTGGGTCAGCTCTGCTCGGCGCGAGCCTCCGCGATCTGCTTGCGCACATCGTCCATGTCGAGGTTCTTGACCTGCGAGACGAGATCCTCGAGAGCGGCGGGCGGAAGAGCACCGGCCTGGTTGTAGACGAGGATGCCTTCGCGGAACGCCATGATCGTGGGGATCGAGCGGATGTTCGCCGCCGCCGCGATGGCCTGCTCGGCCTCGGTGTCGACCTTCGCGTGCACGACGTCGGGATGCTTGTCCGACGATGCCTCGAAGGTGGGCGCGAACTGCTTGCAGGGGCCGCACCAGTCGGCCCAGAAGTCCACGAGCACGATGTCATTGCTCGTGACGACCTCGTCGAAGTCCTGCTGGGTGAGAGCCTTGGTTGCCACGGAAATCCTTTCGGTCGGGCGTGTCGACGGGTCCAACATCCGGCCGCCGCTGTTTCTTCCCGTTCGTTCCCGCCGTCACGCGTCGTGACGGGGTTCCTTCCGCCACGCTACGTGACGTGTCCGATCCGGGGGTGTCGTCGGGAGGTGCCGATCGAGGGACGCGTCACACGCCGACCGGTTCGACGGACCGCCGGAAGGTCCGTCGGTAGGCCTGCGGAGTGGTCTGCCGCAGGCGCAGGAAATGCTGGCGCAGCACCGCAGCGGTGCCGAAACCGACGCGGTCGGCCACCACGTCGATCGGAAGGTCGGTCTCCTCGAGCAGGCGCTGCGCGGCCAGGACCCGCTGATCGCGGAGCCAGCGCGCGGGCGTGACCCCAACCTCGGCGACGAACCGCCGCGCGAAGGTCCGCGCCGACATGTGCGCCTTCTGCGCCAGTGCGGCCACCGGGAGTTCCCGGTCGAGGTGCTCGCTCATCCAGTCGAGCAACGGCGCGAGCGACTCGTCCTTGCATTCGGGCAGTGGCATCGCGACGTACTGGGCCTGCCCACCGTCGCGGTGCGGTGGCACCACCATGCGCCGGGCGATCGTGTTGGCGACCTGGGCTCCCTGGGCGGAGCGGACGATGTGCAGGCACAGGTCGATGCCGGCCGCGGTGCCTGCGGCGGTGAGGACCGGATGGTCGTCGACGTAGAGCACGTCCCGGTCGACCTGCGCCGTCGGATAGGTCCGGGCGAGACGGTCGGCGTGCATCCAGTGGGTCGTGCAGCGACGCCTGTCGAGCAACCCGGCCGCACCGAGGACGAACGCCCCGGTGCACATGCTCGCCACGCGCGCGCCGCGGTCGACGGCGGCCCGCAGTTTCGCGAACAACGGTTCGAGGCGCCCGTCGTCGAGCGCGATGCCGTCGCTGTTCACCGCTGGCAGGAGAATCAGGTCGGCGTCGTCGAGGAGATCGAGCCTGTGAGGCACCTCGATGGTGTAGCCGAAGCGGGTGCGCACCGGATCGGATGTCGCGGCGACGAGGTGGAAGTCGTAGGTCGGCAGGCCGTCGTCGGAGCGGTCGAAGCCGAACACCTCGCACGCCACGCCGAGTTCGAAGGTCTCGACGTAGGGGAGGACGGGGACGACCACCTTCTCGAGCCGGCCGGTGGTTCCAGGTGTTCCGGACACGCAACCCAGTGTGACACCGTGGTGGCAGAAAAACGATGTTCTCCGACGGCTCTGCCACTGTCGGGTGGGACCCCGGCGCGGCAGGCTCGAAGCATGATCCTGCTGGTCCTCGTACTTCTGGCGGTCTTTCTCCTCCTCGACGTGCTGGCCCTCACCGGACGCACGCCCGACACCCATATGGAAGTGACGCAGTTCGGCGACTACCGTTTCTGAACGGCGCACCGTCCCGCTGCTCAGGTGAGCAGCCACTCCCGCTTGGCCTCGCCGTCCCAGCGCCGCACTCCTGCACTCGATCCGGTCAGCTGCCGCTCCGGCGTCTGCGCCGCCAGGACCGCGGTACCGATGCGCGCGGCCGGCACCCGCCGTGCGAGGGTGACGTGCGGCGTCCACTCGCCCGGCCGGATGTGTGCGGGGATGCCGGGGCATTCCGAGAGCACCTCGAACACCCGCGCCTGGAATTCGAGCAGTTCGATCGACGGCACGACCGTGCGGGCGAGCGTCGCGTACCGGCCACCGAAGATCACCACGCCACCGAGCCGGAGGGTGATCCGCCGGACCGTGATGGTGGCCCGCAGCGCGTCCTCGAGTTCGTCCGGCAGGGCATG
The DNA here is from genome assembly GCF_001665495.1 of Rhodococcus sp. 852002-51564_SCH6189132-a. Lineage (NCBI taxonomy): Bacteria > Bacillati > Actinomycetota > Actinomycetes > Mycobacteriales > Nocardiaceae > Rhodococcus > Rhodococcus sp. 852002-51564_SCH6189132-a. The sequence continues at coordinate 17,341 of NZ_LZMJ01000048.1, read as the reverse complement.
GGCGACGAACAGCGTCACGTGCGGACGGTTGGATTCGGAACGGACGCGTCCCTGACTGTGCAGGCCGGCGTCGAGCAGCCGGGTCCACTCGTCGCGCACCGCCGTGTCGAGCGGGGCGTCGAGGAGGAGTTCCACCGACTGGACCATGGTAGGCAATGATGACCGGGTGACCGACGACACCGCAACGCTTCAGACCCATCGCATCGGACTTCTCGAGGGGGACGGCATCGGTCCCGAGATCGTGCCGGCGACCCGCAGGATCGTCGACACCGCCGTCGCGGCAGCCGGGGTCGCGGTCGACTGGGTGCCGCTGCCCGTCGGTGCCTCCGCGATCGAGACGCACGGCAGCCCGCTGCCGCAGGTCACCCTCGACACCCTCGCCGAGGTCGACGCGTGGATCCTCGGCCCGCACGACAGCGCCTCGTACCCACCCGAGTTCCGGGGTCAGCTCACTCCGGGCGGTCGGATCCGCAAGCACTTCGACCTGTACGCGAACATCCGGCCGGCGTGCGCACTGCCGGGAGCGGCGTCGGTGTCACCGAAGATGGATCTCGTCGTCGTCCGGGAGAACACCGAGGGTTTCTACGCCGACCGGAACATGGCCGTCGGCAGCGGCGAGTTCATGCCCACACCCGACATCGCACTCGCGGTCGGAGTGATCACCCGCGCCGCCTGTGAACGCATCGCGCACACCGCCTTCGACCTCGCGTCGCGTCGCCGCAAGCGCGTGACCATCGTGCACAAGGCCAACGTGCTCGCCAGCACGACCGGCCTGTTCCGGGACGTGTGCCAGGAAGTGGGTCGTCTCTACCCGAGCGTCACTGTCGACGACCAGCACGTCGACGCGATGGCCGCGCTGCTCGTCCGCCGCGGCGCCGAGTTCGACGTGATCGTGACGGAGAACATGTTCGGCGACATCCTGTCCGACCTCGCCGCCGAACTGTCCGGCTCGCTCGGTACCGCGGCGTCGATCAACGCGTCGCGCACCAAGGCCATGGCCCAGGCCGCGCACGGCGCCGCACCCGACATCGCCGGGCAGGGCCGCGCCAACCCGATCGCGCTGATCCTCTCCGCCGCCATGCTTCTCGACCGTGTCGGTGCACGCGCGGACATCGAATTCTCCGCGGCCGCCCGCGCCATCGAGGACGCCGTGCGCGCGACCGTCGCGGCGGGTGTCGCGACCGCCGACCTCGGTGGCACCGCGTCGACGGACGAGTTCACCGCCGCCGTCATCGCCCGCCTCGAAGCCTGAGCTTCGGGTTTGCATTCGGACCCCTCCCTGGTTGGATACTGTGCGACTGTGAATCGAGCAGTGCACACCCGCCGCGTGACCTCGTGGGGGCGTCACGTCCGGACCCTGAGCAGGCTGGCGGCGGGAGCGGCGGTGCTTGCCTTCGCGACCGGGTGCGTGGTGAACAGCGAATCGACCGTGCCGCCCGGCGACCGAGTCACCGTCGAGAAGGTCGACGCCATCGCGAGGCAGTTGCCGCCCGACATCGCCGACGGCGGCACCCTCGAGGTCGGGGTGAACGTCCCGTACGCCCCCAACGAGTTCAAGGACGACGACGGCACCATCGTCGGCTTCGGCGTCGAACTCGTCCACGCCCTCGGCGACGTCCTCGGACTCGAGGCGGTGCTCAACGAAGCCGACTTCGACCGGATCATCCCGGCCGTCCAGGCGGGCACCTTCGAGATGGGCTCGTCGTCGTTCACCGACACGAAGGAACGCGAGGAATCGGTCGACTTCGTCACCTACTACAGCGCCGGAGTGCAGTGGGCGCAGCGCACCGGCGAATCCGTCGACCCCGACAACGCGTGCGGACTGCGGGTGGCGGTACAGACCACCACCATCGAGGACCTCGAGGAGGTCCCCGCGAAGAGCGAGGAATGCGTCGCCCGCGGGCTGCCGCCCATCGACAAGGTCAAGTACGACAGCCAGGACGAGGCTGCCAATGCCCTCATCCTCGGCCGGGTGGACGCACTGTCCGCCGACTCGCCGGTCACGGCGTACGTCATCGCCCGCAGCGAGGAACGACTCGAACCGGCCGGTGAGGTCTTCGACGCCGCGCCCTACGGATTCGTCGTCGCGAAGGGGTCGCCGTTCGGTCCCGTACTGCAGCAGGCAGTGCAGTACCTCATCGATTCCGGTGCGTACGACGAGATCACCGCGCGCTGGGGCATGGAGGACGGCGCGATCACCGCCTCGCAGATCAACGGCGCGACGAGCTGAGAAAGGGAACCATGAGCGAGTCCACGTCCGCGAGATCCGCGGAACCGCGACCGGACGACCCGGAGCCGATACGCGCAGTACCCCTGCGACATCCCGGACGATGGATCTCCGGCGCGATCGTCCTGATCGCACTCGGGTTGTTCGCCTGGGGAGCGGCCACCAACGAGGCCTACCGCTGGGACATCTACGCCCGGTACCTGTTCGACGCCCGCATCACCGCAGCCGCGTGGAAGACCGTGCAGCTGACGGTGCTCGCCATGGCCATCGCCGTCGTCCTCGGCGTGGTGCTCGCGGTGATGCGTCTGTCCCCGAATCCCGTGCTGCGTTCCGTCGCGTGGCTGTACCTGTGGGTCTTCCGCGGTACCCCGGTGTACGTCCAACTCGTGCTGTGGGGACTGTTCCCGTCGATCTACAAGCAGATCGACCTCGGGATCCCGTTCGTCCACCAGTTCGTCCACATCGACGTGCAGGGTCTGAACGCGGCGTTCCTGTTCGCCGTCATCGGCCTGGCACTCAACGAGGCGGCCTACATGGCGGAGATCGTGCGCGCCGGCATCACCTCCGTGCCCGAGGGGCAGCTGGAGGCGTCCACGGCGCTCGGCATGTCGTGGTCGCAGACCATCCGCCGCACCGTCCTGCCGCAGGCGATGCGGGTCATCATCCCGCCGACCGGCAACGAGCTGATCAGCATGCTCAAGACCACCTCGCTGGTCGCCGCCGTGCCCTACAGCCTCGAGCTGTACGGCCGTGCCCGCGACATCTCGGGTGCGAACTTCCAGCCGATCCCGCTGCTGCTCGTCGCCGCGACCTGGTACCTGGCGATCACCAGCCTGCTCATGATCGGCCAGTACTACCTCGAGCGGCACTACTCGAAGGGCCTGAGCCGGCAGCTCACGGCCCGTCAGCTGCAGGCACTCGCCGACGCACAGAACGTACCGGTCGCCGAGGCCGGCAAGCCGACGCCGAAGCCCGGCGCACCGGGGGAGGAACACATATGACGTCCGTCGAGACGCCGATGGTGCGGGCCGACCGGGTCTGCAAGAGTTTCGGCGCCGTCAAGGTGCTCAAGGGCATCTCGCTCGAGGTGGGGCGCGGCCAGGTGACCTGCCTGATCGGTCCGTCCGGATCCGGCAAGTCGACCTTCCTGCGGTGCATCAACCACCTCGAACGCGTCGACGCCGGTCGCCTGTACGTCGACGGCGATCTCGTCGGTTACGCCGAACGGGGTTCGAAACTGTACGAACTGCACCCGCGGGCCGCCGCGAAGCAGCGCCGCGACATCGGCATGGTGTTCCAGCACTTCAACCTGTTCCCGCACCGCACCGTGCTCGAGAACATCATCGAGGCGCCGATCCTCGTGAAGAAGCTCAAGCGTGACGAGGCGGTGGAGAAGGCCCGGGACCTGCTCGCGCGGGTCGGGCTGGCCGACAAGGTCGACGCCTATCCCGCGCAGCTCTCGGGCGGCCAGCAGCAGCGCGTCGCGATCGCCCGCGCGCTCGCCATGGATCCCAAGCTCATGCTGTTCGACGAGCCCACCTCGGCCCTCGACCCCGAACTCGTCGGCGAGGTGCTCGCGGTGATGCGCGATCTCGCCGACGGCGGCATGACGATGGTCGTCGTCACGCACGAGATGGGCTTCGCGCGGGAGGTCGCCGATCAGCTCGTGTTCATGGACAGCGGCGTGGTCGTCGAGGCCGGTGATCCCCGCCAGGTGCTGGCCGACCCGAAGGAGAGCCGGACCCGGGAGTTCCTGTCCCGGCTGCTGTGAGTCGGCATCAGGTGGGTTTGCGGCTGCAGAAGATGGCGGTGCCCGGGAAGATCGAACCGCGCAGCGGGCTCCACTGTCCCCACTCGCGGTCGAGATGCTCGGGCCACTCGGGTTCGACGATGTCGTAGACCTCGAGGCCGGCGGCGACGAGTTCGCGCACCCGGTCGCCCACGGTGCGGTGGTGCTCGGCGTAGGTCGCCCGGCCCGTCGCGTCCACCTCGACGTAGGGGGTCCGGTCGAAATACGGGAACATCGCGACCAGGCCCTGTTCGCCCGGATCGTCGGGGAAGATCCACCGCATCGGGTGGTTCACGGAGAACACCCACCGTCCGCCGGGTCGCAGCACCCGCGCCACTTCGCGCATCACCCGGGCGGAATCGGCGACGAAGGGCACCGCGCCGAACGCCGAGCACACGATGTCGAAGCTTCCGTCGGCGAACGGCAGGTTCTCGGCGCCGGCCTGTACGAGCGGAACCGTCGGGCCGGAACCGGTCATCGCCGCGCGTCCGCGCTGCAGCATCCCCATGGAGATGTCCAGCCCGACTGCCCGGGCACCCTGCCCGGCGATCCAGCGGGCGCACGGCGCCGAACCGCACCCGAGTTCGAGGACGTCGCGTCCGGCAACCGGGCCGAGCAACTGCACATCGCCCTCGTGCAGGCCCTCCGGGCACCACACGAACTCCCCGGCGGCCGAGTCCACGCCCAGGAACTCGCCGTGCGTGCGGTGGTAGTCGTCGGTGTCGGCGTCCCACCAGACCCGGTTCGCGCGTTCGCTCTCGAGGGAGCCGAGGCGGGTCCGGGTGGGTCGGGTCTCGCCGAGGATCGTCTCGGCGTCCGCGTGCCGCGCGGCCTCGTCGTCGGTTCCCTCCGGGACGCCCGAAAGGTCTGGAAAAGGGGGGTTCGCGGAGCCCGGCATGGGTGTGAGCCTATCGGGTGCGGGGGAGCGGTCCCGATATCGGTTTGCCCGGGTCCCCTCGAAGCGCGTAGCCTGGTGATCGCGAGTGTCCGCAGTTCGGCCCCAGGCTCGAACGAGGAACTCGCCGTGACTCGCACATCGCCGTATCGCAGTGGGTGTTTCACGTGCCCGACCGAATTTGACCAACCGACTATCAACCCGTCCGGAGCAACTCAACACATGGCCTCCACCACCGTCACCTCGCCGCAGGTAGCCGTCAACGACATCGGCTCCGCCGAGGATTTCCTCGCCGCCATCGACGCCACGATCAAGTACTTCAACGATGGCGACATCGTCGAGGGCACCATCGTCAAGGTCGACCGCGACGAGGTGCTGCTCGACATCGGTTACAAGACCGAAGGCGTCATCCCGTCCCGCGAGCTCTCCATCAAGCACGATGTCGACCCCAACGAGGTCGTGTCGGTGGGCGATGAGGTCGAGGCTCTTGTTCTCACCAAGGAGGACAAGGAAGGCCGTCTGATCCTGTCCAAGAAGCGTGCTCAGTACGAGCGCGCCTGGGGCACGATCGAGGAGCTCAAGGAGAAGGACGAGGCCGTCAAGGGCACCGTCATCGAGGTCGTCAAGGGCGGCCTGATCCTCGACATCGGCCTGCGTGGCTTCCTGCCCGCGTCGCTCGTCGAGATGCGGCGCGTCCGCGACCTCCAGCCTTACGTCGGCAAGGAGATCGAGGCCAAGATCATCGAGCTCGACAAGAACCGCAACAACGTGGTCCTGTCGCGCCGCGCATGGCTCGAGCAGACCCAGTCCGAGGTTCGCAGCGAGTTCCTGCACCAGCTCCAGAAGGGCCAGGTCCGCAAGGGCGTCGTGTCCTCCATCGTCAACTTCGGCGCCTTCGTCGATCTCGGCGGTGTCGACGGCCTCGTGCACGTCTCCGAGCTGTCCTGGAAGCACATCGATCACCCGTCCGAGGTCGTCGAGGTCGGCACCGAGGTCACCGTCGAGGTTCTCGACGTCGATCTCGACCGCGAGCGCGTCTCCCTGTCGCTCAAGGCGACGCAGGAAGATCCGTGGCGTCAGTTCGCCCGCACCCACGCGATCGGTCAGATCGTGCCGGGTAAGGTCACCAAGCTCGTTCCGTTCGGCGCGTTCGTCCGCGTCGAGGAGGGCATCGAGGGCCTCGTCCACATCTCCGAGCTGGCCGAGCGCCACGTCGAGGTCCCGGACCAGGTCGTTGCTGTCGGCGACGACGCGATGGTCAAGGTCATCGACATCGACCTCGAGCGTCGTCGTATCTCGCTGTCGCTGAAGCAGGCGAACGAGGACTACACGGCCGAGTTCGACCCGTCGAAGTACGGCATGGCCGACAGCTACGACGAGCAGGGCAACTACATCTTCCCCGAGGGCTTCGATCCCGAGACCAACGAATGGCTCGAGGGCTACGAGAAGCAGCGTGAGGAGTGGGAGTCCCGCTACGCGGAGGCCGAGCGTCGCCACAAGATGCACACCGCTCAGATCGAGAAGATGGCTGCCGATGAGGCCGCCGAGGCTGCGGCCGGCGTGTCCGGTAGCAACTACTCCTCCGAGTCGGGTGCCGAGGCGGCTCCGGAGACCACCGGTGGATCGCTCGCGAGCGACGCCCAGCTCGCCGCTCTGCGCGAGAAGCTGTCGGGTAACGCCTGATACAGCGCTTCGACGGACGACCCCGCACTGTTCGGTGCGGGGTCGTCCGCGTTCCGGGGGGTCATTGTTGCTGTGGCACAAGGGCTCCCGGGCCACAACGGGACCGGCCCCCTCCGAATCGGAGGGGGCCGGTCTTCGTGTGTCGTCGATAGCAGGTGCTCAACTCCCGGCGAGCTCATCCCACGGCGGGAGTGGCCCACTGCGCGGGTAGGGCCGTCGCCCGCTTGCGCATCGCGGCGTGGCTGTGGCGCGCGTTCGTCAGCAGCGCGGTGAACCAGTTCCGCCGATGCTCGGCGAGGGCGGCAGCGACCTCGGGGATGAGGATGCAGTGAACACCGTTTTCTATGCCGAGGCGATGCCGACCTGTGGTTGAGGTGGAGGATCGCATGGCCTGCCTTCTCGAATGCTCCGGACGAGCCGGGACGGATGCTTCGCAACGACGATATCGGACAGTCGGTCGAATTCTCCGCATTTACCCCAGGTAGAAGGGGGTGTGTCCAGTTTCCGAGCGGCGTTGCGACCGCCTCGTGACCCCGCCGTGATCGATGTGTGATCCCCGGCGCCCCTCCGAGGGGAGACGTCGGCGGTTCTCTCGGCCGTCCAAGAAGTACGCCCGGTTCGTCCCAAGCGACGCGGCGCACCGTGTCCGAGATCCACACACCTCGACACGGAAGGATTCTCGATGACCACAGCGACCCCCGCGAGAAGTACCGCGACGAAACGGATCACGCTGCTGGTGGTGTGCGTGACGACGGCGATGCTCATGCTCGACATCGCCGTCGTCAACACCGCACTGCCGTCGATCGCCGTCGACCTCGACGCGGACGTCAGTTCACTGCAGTGGGTGATCGACGCCTACACCCTCGCCCTGGCCACAGCCGTCCTCGGTGCCGGGTCGTGGGCCGATCGCCGCGGCCGCCGCCAAGTGTTCGTCGTCGGCCTCGTCTGGTTCACGGGCGCCTCGCTCCTGTGCGCCCTCGCACCGACGATCTGGGTCCTCGATCTCGCCCGGGCAGTGCAAGGCATCGGTGGGGCGGTCCTGTTCGCCTGCTCGCTCGCCCTCCTCGCCGACGTCTTCGACCGAGGGCGGGCGCGGGCGTCGGCCCTGGCCGCCTACGGCGCGACCATCGGCGGCGCCTTCGCGGTCGGTCCGCTCGTCGGAGGTCTGCTCACCGAACTGCTGGACTGGCGCGCGATCTTCTTCGTCAACGTGCCGATCGGTCTCGTGACCCTGCTCTTGACCCTGCGCTGGGTGCCCGAATCGCGAGATCCCCGTCCGCGCGCCGCCGACGTGCCGGGGCAGCTCCTGGCCGCGGTGGGGCTGGCGGCGTTCGTGTTCGCCGTGCTGCGTGGCCACGAGATCGGGTGGTCCGATGCGCAGGCCGTCATCGCCTTCGTGCTCGCTGTCGGTGCCCTCGTCGCCTTCGTCGCGCACGAGATGCGCACCGCCGAACCGATGCTGCCCCCGTACCTGCTCGCCAACCGGGCCTTCGTCGGAGCGCAGGTCGCGGCCTTCGCCATCTCGGCGTCGCTGTTCGCGGTATTCGTCTACACCACGCTGTATCTGCAGAACGTCCTGCTGCTGTCGCCGGTGCAGGCGGGGTTGGTGTACCTGCCCGCGACCGTCGCCAGGTTCGTCGTCGCCGGTGCGACGGCGAAACTCGATCGTGTCGTCCCTGCGTGGGTCTCGTTGTCGTGCTCGCTGGCGCTCGTCGCCGTCGGGTTGCTCGTGATGACGGTCGCCGAGGCGGACAGTTCGAAGTACGTCCTGCTGCCGGGACTCGTCGTGGCCTGCGCGGCCGCCGGCGTGTTCAACCCGGCGATGAGCGGGATCGTCCTCGGGGAGAGCACCGCGGATCATTCCGGTCTCGCGGCCGGTATCAACGACGCGTTCCGTCAGACCGGCATCGCCGTCGGCGTCGCGGTGCTCGGGATGTTCCTGCCGGCCGAGTCGCTGTTGCCCGGCGGATCACCGCAGGACTTCGTGTCGGGCCTGCAGGGGGCGCTCGTGGCGGCGGCGTTCGTTGCGGCTCTCGGAACCGTGGTGTGTGCAGTCTGCCTGCGTCCCCGGCCGCAGACCGCACCGGTGTTCGGGGACGCCGAGAGCGACACGGTCGAACTCCCGGCCGTGACGGGATGAGAAGTCGCCGCGCACCCGGCGAAAACGGTCCTTACACTGCAACGATCGCGTAGTTCGGCCGGGGTCGAGGGGGCTCACCACATGATGTACCGACTGCTCGGACCGCTGGAGGTGGTCCGGGTCGCGTCGACGGCCGATCCGGCGGTGCCCCCGTCGGAGTCGCAGGTCGATCTCGGGCCGCGCAAGCAGCGAGCGGTCCTCGCCGTCCTGCTGCTCAACCGGGGGCGGGTGATCTCCACCGACCGGCTGATCGACGCCCTGTGGCAGGACGAGGCGCCTGCCAGTGCGATGGCGAGCATCCAGGCGTACATCTCCAATCTGCGCAGGGTGCTGAGAGGGGAGAGCGGTGCGGCCTCCCCGATCGTGCGCCAGCCGCCCGGCTACGTCCTCGATATCCCGGCCGAGTCGGTCGACCTGGCCCGCTTCCTCGACGACGCCGAGACCGCCCGTCGGCATGCCGAGAACGGGGAATGGGAGTTCGCACTCGACACCGCCGACCGTGCCCTCGACTCCGTGCGGGGGCATCTCCTCGAGGACCTGCGCGACGAACACTGGGTGGAGGTCGCGGCGGCATCCTTCGACGAGGTGCGCACCGAATGCCGCGAGACCCGGATCACCGCACTGCTCGCCCTCGGTCGCCTCGCGCCCGCTCTCGTCGACGCCACCGAACTGTGCAGCGAGTTCCCGTTCCGCGACCGCACCTGCTGGCTGCGCATGCTCGCCCTGCACCGAGCGGGGCGTTCGTCGGAAGCACTCGAACAGTTCCGCGTCCACGAGACGAGGCTGGACACCGAGCTGGGGTTGCGGCCCGGCACCGAACTCACCGACTTGCAGGGCGCGATCCTCCGGCACGAACCGGGACTCGCCGCGTGGCCCCGAACCCCGGGATGGACGGGCGCGGAGGAGGTTCCGACACCGGCCGCGCCCACCATTCCCGCACCCACCCCGGCGCCGGGCCCCGGACGCATCTTCGTCGGACGCACCTCCGAGACCGGCGTCCTCGACCGCATGCTCGACGAGGTCCGCTCCGGCGCCACCCGCTGGGTCGTCCTCACCGGGCCCGCCGGTATCGGCAAGACCCGCCTCGCCGAGGAATGCGACGCCCGGACCGCCGCCATCGGCGGGAACACGGTGTGGGCGCGATGTCTCGAGGACGACGGAGCACCCGCCTGGTGGCCGATCCGGCGCATCCTGCGCGAACTCGGCGTCGACGCCGACACCACCCTGATCCCGCCCACCGGAGTGGAATCCGACGAAGCGCGCTTCGCGGTCTACGAGCGTATTCTGGGCGTCGTCGAAACGGCCGCGGCGCACACTCCCGTGCTCACGATCGTGCTCGACGACATCCAATGGGCCGACCCGACCTCCCTACGTTGCCTGCTGTACCTCGTGGGAGTCCTGCACAAGCGGGGTGTCTGGATCGTGTGCACACTCCGCGACTCGGAGACGACCCCCGGCGTCCAGCGGTTCGTGGACGCCGTGCTGCACGGCGAGGGTAACCGGCACATCGACGTCCCGGCGCTCGCCGAACCCGAGGTCGCCGCCCTGGCCGGGCATGTGAGCGGCGCGCCGCTCGATTCCGACGAGGCGCGCCTACTCGCCGAACGCACCGGCGGCAACCCGCTGTTCGTGTCCGAATACGCGCGACTTCCCCGGGACGAACGCCTCGACGGTGGGATCCCCATGGCGGTCCGGTCGGTCCTCGCGCGGCGGCTCGCCGCGGTGGAACCGGCCGTGCTGCAGGTGCTCCGGGTGGCCGCGGTCGTCGGCGACACCATCGAGATGGACATCCTCACCGGTGCGACGCGCCTCGATCCCGACACCCTCGCCGACTACCTCGACGACGCCGCCGACGAGCGCATCATCGTCGCCGATCCGGGACTGCGGGGGTACGCCTTCGCCCACGGATTGCTCCGCGACGAGGTCCTCGCGGCGATTCCCGCCCTCCGCCGCCAACGCATGCACGCACGCGTCGCGGAGGTCCTGGCAGACTCCTGCGACCCGGATCGTGCCGGCAGACGAGCCCGGCATCTCATGGCGGCACTGCCGCTCGTCGACGCTCGCGTCGTGCTCGACGCCTGCGTCACCGCCGCCCGCGAGGCCACCGAGAGATGGAACTCGGAGGAGGCGGCACGCTGGTGGGACGATGCCGTCCGGGCCTTCGACCTGCTGCCCGCCGCGGAACGATCCCCGGGCGATCGCGACGATCTGCTCGTCGCGCGTGTCGAGGCACTCGCCCGGGCGGGGCGCGGCCAGACCGTACTCGACGTCGTCGACGCGGGCCTGCTCGACGCGGTCCGGGACGGCCGAACGTCGACGGCCGGTCGCCTGGCCGCAGCGCTGCTGCGCGCAGCCGGTGCATGGCCGTGGGTGTCCTACGGCAAGGATCCGGGACCGGTCCTCGACCGCCTCGCCGCACTCGAACCGTTCGTCGCGGCCGACCGCGCGGCGCACGCACGGGTACTCGCGGCGCTCGCCGTGGGCAGTTGCTATCACCCCGATTCGTCCGTCCCCGACGGGATGAGCCGCACCGCGCTGGAGATCGCACGCGAACTCGCCGACCCGGACGTCGTCGCCGACGCCTTGCTGGGCCGCATCCTCCTCTACTCGGGGGTCGCGACACACAGCCGCGAATCCGCCCGGCTCACCGACGAACTCCTCGCACTGCCACACCAGCAGGCCCGGTTCGACGAGGTGATCGCCCACGCCGTTGCGAGCATGACACTGATGAACCTCGGCGACGTCGACGCCGCGACGTCCCACGTCCGCCTGGGCATCGCCGGTTGCGATCTGCTGCGTCTGCCCGTGCTGCGCGTACAGCTCCGATGGATGGAGGCGACGCTTGCGGCATGGCACGGCGACTTCGCCGAGACCCGGCGCCACTACGACACCGCCACTCAGTTCCACCTGCAGACCGAGCTGTACACGGCGGGCAGCTCCGACCTCGCCACCAACACCCTCGAATGGGAGTACGGCACCCTCGCCGACGCGGATCCCGGCACCGTGGAACCGGATTCCTGGAGCATCGCGATCGCCGGCGCCCGTCGGGACACCGGGACGGTGATCCGCGACATCGAACAATGGGCGGCAAAAGGCGCACCCTTCACCTGGACGACCCTCGGGCATCGCACACTCATCGCGCGCGTCGTCGCCGACCTCGCCCTCGTCGACTACGCCGAGATGTTCCTCGAGCTCCTCGATCCGTTCACCGATCGCATCGCGACGGTGGGACAGGTCGGGGTGATCGGTTCGGTGGCGGAGGTCTGCGCACGCCTGCAGGCACTGCTCGGGCGCACCGACGACGCCGCGGCGCTGCTGGACCGGGCCGAGGACCTTGCGACCCGCACATCGAGCCCACCGACACTGCTGCGGTGCCGTCTGCTGCGCGCCCTACTGCGCCCGGCCTCGCCCGAACGCAGCCGGGAGATCGTCGCGATCGCCGACGAAGCGGCCCGCACCGGCATGCTCGGCCTCGCCGCCCACGCCCGCTCGATCCCCACCTGACCGGTTCTTGGCGGACGCTTGGACGACGCCCCCACGTCGCCGCAAGAAGCCGCCAAGCCGGTCCCGGCACTCTTTCGTCGCACCTCATCCCGTGCGACGAAAGGAAGTGCACATGAACCACCGGACGCCCACCGTCGGCACCGACCCCCTCGGCGCGCTCCGCACCGCGGTCACCGGATCGATCTCCGTGCCGGGCGAACCCGGCTACGACGCCGCGACCCCGTGGAACGTGGCGGTCCCGGTCCGTCCCCGCGCGGTGATCGCGGTCGAGAACGCCCTCGACGTCAGCGCCACCGTCCGGTTCGCCGGCGAACACGGCCTGAAGGTGGCCGTACAGCGCACCGGGCACGGCGCCGTGCCCCTCGGCGACGATGTGCTGCTCGTGCACACCGGCCGCCTCACCGAATGCCTGATCGACCCCGACACCCGCACCGCCCGTCTCGGAGCCGGCCTGGTGTGGCAGCAGGTCGTCGACGCCGCCGCACCCCACGGTCTGGCCCCGCTCGCCGGATCGGCACCCCACGTCGGCGTGGCCGGTTTCCTGACCGGCGGCGGAATCGGACCGCTGGTTCGCACCTACGGACTGTCCTCCGACCACGTGCGGGCCTTCGATCTCGTCACCGGTGACGGAGACCTGCTCCGGGTGACTTCCGAACAGCACGCCGAACTGTTCTGGGGCCTGCGCGGCGGCAAGGCGACCCTCGGGATCGTCACCGCGGTGGAGATCGATCTCGTGCCCCTGCCGCACTTCTACGGTGGCGCGCTGTATTTCGACGGCGCCGACGCGGACGCGGTGGCGCACGCCTGGCTGGACCTGTGCGCGGGCCTGCCCGAGCACAGTTCGACCTCGCTGGCCTTCCTTCAACTGCCACCGCTGCCGGGAGTCCCGGAACCGCTGGCCGGTCGCGCCACCGTGGCCGTCCGCTTCGCGAGCGTCGCCGGCGAAGCCGAGTCCGAGGAGATCCTCGGCGCGCTGCGTACGGTCGCGACCCCGATCCTCGACGGCATCGGCACCCTGCCGTACACGGCACTGGGAGCAGTGCACGCCGACCCGGTCGACCCGATGCCCGTCCACGAACACAGTGCGCTGACACGCGAACTGACGCACGACGCGATCGACGTATTGCTCTCGGTGGCGGGACCTGGTTCCCACTCGCCGCAGACCATCATCGAGATGCGGCTCCTCGGCGGAGCGCTGGCACGCGAACCACGGCATCGCAGCGCCTTCTGTCACCGCGACGCCGCCTTCTCCCTCTTCGTCAGCGGCGTCCTCGCGCCACCCTCGGCCGACGTCGTCGTCGCGCACATCCAGGTCATCGATCGGGCACTGGCACCGTGGGCCACGGGCACGTCGCTGCCCAACTTCACCGCCACCTCGGATCCGGACCGCATCGCGCGGACCTACGACGACGACACCGCGCACTGGCTCGGCGCTCTCGCCGACGAGCACGACACCCACGGTGTGCTGCGCGTCGGGCAGGTCGTGCGCCGACCCCGATGAGACCGACACCTCCCACCGCGAACCCATTCACTCACGCAAGGCAGGCAATGCGCACTTCTCGATCGATCACCGCACTCGCCTTCTCCACCTGCACCGTTCTGACCCTCGCGGGTTGCAGCGACGGATCCGTCCCGACCGCCGAGGGTGCGGAGATGGCAGGGCACGACCACGGTGTCACCACCCTCTACGGGCCGGAAAACGAACTGGGGGAGGGAATCTCCCGCGCATATATCGTCGTCGATCACGGCGGGAGACCGCGCGAGGTCGGTATCCGGATGTCGGAGTCCGTGCTCACCGGCCTTCCCGAGGGTCCGGGCGCCGGCACGACGATGCTCATGCCGGCTCTTCCCGCGGGTGCTCCGGACACCGGTTTCGACCACGTGATGCTGGGCTGGAACCCGAACGGGCACGACCCGGAGATCCTCTACGGCGCGCCCCATTTCGACATGCACTTCTACACGACGGACGCCGACCACGAGGTGGACCCGGCCGCACCCGATTTCGCGGCGCGCGCGGCGCGGCTCCCCGAACCCGAGTACGTTCCGGAGGGATACATCCCACCACCCGGTCCACCCGTCGAGAACACCGTGCCGTTCATGGGCATGCACTGGACAGACACCGCGGACGACGTGATCCCCGGCTCCTTCGAGTTCACCGAGGTGCTGCTCAACGGATCGTGGGACGGGGAGTTCATCTTCATCGAGCCGATGATGACGCGGGAGTGGTTGGCGACGAAGCCGTCCCTGCGGGAGATCGTGAAACAACCGTCGTCCTACCGGCGGACCGGCTACTACCCGACGGTGTACACCGTCGACTTCGACGAACAGGCGGGCGAGTATGTCGTCGCGCTGTCGGGGCTGACGATGCGCGAGGCCTCGTAGGGACCGCGAAGGTGCCTCGGCGACGTAGTGATGCGAGACTGGGCAACGTGCTGCGAATGGGGTTGACCGGAGGAATCGGCGCGGGCAAGTCGACCGTCGCCAAGGAGCTCGTCGAACTCGGGGCGGTGATCGTCGACTCCGATGTCGTCGCCCGGGAGATCGTCGCTCCCGGCTCCGAGGGCCTCGCCGAGCTCGTGGACGCCTTCGGTGAGGACATCCTGCAGCCCGACGGCACCCTCGACCGTCCTGCCCTCGCCGCGAAGGCGTTCGCCAGCGAGGACGCGCGCGCGGTTCTCAACGCCATCACCCATCCCCGGGTCGGGCGCCGCACCGCCGAGCTGGTCGCCGCTGCGCCCGACGACGCGGTGGTCGTGCAGGACATCCCGTTGCTCGTCGAGGGCGGGATGGCGCCGGCCTTCCACCTCGTCGCCGTCGTGCACGCCGACGAGGCGGAGCGGATCCGGCGTCTCGTCGAACTGCGCGGCATGCCCGAGGCGGACGCCCGCGCGCGGATCGCGGCGCAGGCGACGGAGGAACAGCGACGCGAGGTCGCCGACGTGTGGCTCGACAACACCGGTGATCAGCAGGTGCTGGTCGAGCAGGTCCGGACGCTGTGGAACGATCGCCTGGTGCCGTTCGAGAAGAATCTGCGCACCGGTGTGGTGGTCGAGGCGGATCCGGTTCTCGTGCCCGCGCGCGAGGAATGGCATCGGCAGGCGCAGCGGCTCGTCGCCCGGCTGGCCCTCGCAGCCGGGGGCGCGGCGAAGCGTATCGACCACGTGGGCTCCACCGCGGTGCCCGGTCTGGCCGCCGTCGACGTCATCGACCTGCAGATCACCGTCGGCGATCTCGCGGCAGCCGATGCGCTCGCACCCGCCTTGGCTGCTGCGGGCTTCCCGCGCATCGACCATGTGGTGACCGACGATCCGAAACCGTCCTACGGGGCCGGGGGAGAGACCGACCCGGCGGTGTGGGAGATGCGGTTGCACGGCAGCGCCGATCCCGGCCGTCCGGCGCGGGTGGCGGTCCGGGTGGACGGCTGGCCCGCCCAGCAGTTCGCGTTGCTACTGCGCGACTGGCTGTCCGCGGTCGACACCGCGAAGCGCGAGTACGCCGACCTCAAGGCCGATGCCGCAGTCGGGGCGTCGCAGAAGACGGATCGTGCCGAGGCGGCGGCCACCTACGCAGCGCTCAAGGCGCCGTGGTTCGACCGGGCGCATCACCGCGCGTGGGAGTGGGCCGAGAGCACCGGCTGGTCGGCCTAGGGGGTCCGGATCCCGGGCGGAGACCCGCCCGGGAATCTTCCGGGCGACCCGCCCGTTAGGATAGTTGACAGTTCAACTACTTGACGGAGGTTCGACCGTGCAGTTCGGCATCTTCACCATCGGCGACGTCACGCGCGACCCCACGACGGGCCGGGTCCCCACCGAACATGAGCGCATCGTCGCGATGACGAAGATCGCGCTGAAGGCCGAGGAGGTGGGCCTGGACGTCTTCGCGTCCGGCGAGCACCACAATCCCCCCTTCGTCCCGTCCTCGCCGACGACGATGCTCGGCTGGATCGCCGCGAGGACCGAGAAGCTCATCCTCTCGACCGCGACCACCCTCATCACCACCAACGACCCGGTGAAGATCGCCGAGGACTTCGCGATGCTCCAGCACCTGTCCGGCGGCCGCGTCGACCTCATGATGGGACGCGGGAACACCGGACCGGTCTACCCGTGGTTCGGCAAGGACATCCGGCAGGGCATCCCGCTCGCCATCGAGAACTACCACCTGCTGCGACGGCTCTGGCGCGAACGCGTCGTCGACTGGGAGGGCAAGTTCCGCACACCGCTGCACGGCTACACCTCCACCCCGTGGCCGCTCGACGACACCCCGCCCTTCGTCTGGCACGGTTCCATCCGTTCGTCCGAGATCGCGGAACAGGCCGCCTTCTACGGCGACGGCTTCTTCCACAACAACATCTTCTGGAACAAGGAACACATCCAGCAGATGATCGCTCTCTACCGGCAGCGGTTCGAGCAGTACGGCCACGGTGCCGCAGACCAGGCCGTCGTCGGGCTCGGTGGCCAGGTGTTCATGGCGGAGACCGAGGCCGAGGCGAAACGGATCTTCCGTCCCTATTTCGACAACGCCCCCGTCTACGGCCACGGCCCGTCGCTCGAGGATTTCTCGACGATGACACCGCTGACCGTCGGCACACCCGAGCAGGTCGTCGAACGCACACTCGGTTTCGCCGACTACGCTGGCGACTATCAGCGTCAGCTGTTCCTCATGGACCACGCCGGCCTGCCGCTCGACGTCGTGCTCGAGCAGATCGAGATCCTCGGCCGGGAGGTCGTGCCGGTACTGCGAGCGGAATTCGAACGCCGCCGCCCTGCCCACGTGCCGTCCGACCCGCCCACACACAGCACGCTCGCCGCGCAGGGAGCCGACTCGGCGCACCGTCAGGTGATCCCGGCCCGCGTCGACCTCGTGCCGGAAGAGGCGGACGCCCGATGACCCGCCGTATCGTCGTCGTCAGCGGTGGCCTGGCCGAGCCGTCCACCACCCGTCTGCTCGCCGACCGCATCGCCGAGGCCACTCGTGTCGCGGTCGGCACGCGCGGAGACGACGCGGAAACCGAGGTCATCGAATTACGGGCTCTTCGCACTTGGTAGGGGCTGGTGCCGATCGACCCCGTTGCCGTGTCGGTGATTGAAAAAGGGCCCGCGCCCT
>NZ_LZMJ01000047.1:0-1032 GCF_001665495.1 Rhodococcus sp. 852002-51564_SCH6189132-a | reverse complement strand
CCCGCGCCCACCACCCCCCCCCCCCCCCCCCCCCCCCCCCCACCCCCCCCCGGCCGGGGGGGGGGCCCCGCGCCGCCCCCCCCCCCCCCACGACCGATCCCGACAGATTGCGAGACGCAACGTGAAACGCGCCGCCGGCGAACTCATCGTGATAGACGGCCTGCCGAATCTCCGCGACATCGGTGGATGGCCGGTCTCCGACGGCAGCCACGTTCGTCGGGGTGCCCTGTACCGCTCGGTCGAACTCAACCGCCTCAGCGACGTCGGTGTCGCCGCGTCGCCGCGTCGCTGCGCTCGGCGTGCACACCGTGTTCGACCTGCGCACGGAGATGGAGCGGGCGGCGCAGCCGGACCGACTTCCCGAGGGCACCGCTCACGTGGTGGTCGACGTGCTCGCCGACGCCCCGACGGACGGGCGGAACAGCTACTCGCCGAAAGTTACCGCGACATAGTCGGATCCGACAGCGCACTGGCCGCATACCGACATCTGTACACCGCGCTCGCCGACCCCGAGGTACGGCCGGCGCTCATCCACTGCACGACGGGCAAGGACCGGACCGGTTGGGCGGCAGCGGCCCGTCAAGGTCGCCCCACGCACGTACCGGAACTGGAAAACCGCTCCGCCGTCGGAACGGACCGTCGCCGACGCGCATGTCACGAATGCATTGCTCGGCACCGTCGGCGCCGCGGAGGGGCTGTACGGGCGCCGCAAGATGACCGTGCACCTGCGCAACCAGGGCCACGAGGTCGGCAAGCACACGGTGGATCGGTTGATGCGCGACGAGGGCCTGTCCGGTGTGACTCGTGGGCGCCGGGATCGGACCACGATCCCCGGCGGCCGGAAGGCAGATCGGGCGCCTGACCTGGTCGATCGTGACTTCACCGCCGAGGTGCCGAACCGGAAGTGGGTCACCGACTTCACCTAGAGATATTTCGGTAATAGGGTGTGTCGTTACACTTGATTCACACCGCGCTGCTTGATCATTGACGAATGGCAGGGAAGAAGACTGGTTCCGGCGAGGAGCCCAACTA
>NZ_LZMJ01000046.1:0-40560 GCF_001665495.1 Rhodococcus sp. 852002-51564_SCH6189132-a | reverse complement strand
GTGGTCATAGGTGCGCGCTATTACGCGCTCTGCTGACCATTTCGCGCTCTGCTGCCCTCGGTCGAGGGCGGAGGATTGCGCCGTTGTGTGCAGATTGCCAGGGTAGATCTCACTCGTCCCACTGCCTATGTTGCTGTGCCCGAGCAAGCTTCTCGCGAGGTAGACAACCTGAAGATGAGGCTCATAACCCTGCTGGTCGACCATCTGGGTTGTGAGCCTCACCTTTCAGTTGTGAACCTCGCTCACGGGAGGGATGTCATCGCGATTGCGGGGTTTCTTCGCGACGGTCGTCGACGTCAGGAACTGGATTGCCGACGAGATCACCACCAACCCCAATCCCCAGCCGATCTGGACGCCGATCGTTTCTCCGAAGAACTCGGCAGTGTGCGACGAGACGTCCATGATGTCGTAGATCGCGATACCCAGGCAGATCACACTCGCGGCGGGTGCGACCCACCGAACAACGGTCCCGCCGGCCGACCCCCGGGAGAACAGTGTGAACATCGCGACGGCGGACAGTACGCCCAGGATCAAAGTGATCATGCCGTCCCCCTCGAGGCCGTTCTTGGTGAAGGCCATGAAGCTTGCCCAGGGGCCGATGCTGCCGAGCATGATGCCGACGCTTGCGGCGAGCGACGCGATCAGATGTGCGTTGTAGCGCTGGTCGAAATCTCGAGTACTCATTGGGTCTCCTATTTGCAATTCGTGGAACTTGTTCGGGTCAAGCGGTTTCGGGAAGCGGGTTCTTCAACGAAGCGACGATGTTGTTCGCGATCGTCGACGCCACCTCCGGCGAAACGTTCGCGTCGTGGCAGCGCCTCGCTGCGACCGCCAGCCGATCGGCGACCTCGTTGAGCGGGTGTCCGCTGTGCCCGCGCACCCACGAGAACTCGACGGTGCGACCCTTGATCCGATTCCGGATGCGCTCCACGACGTCCGCGATCTCGGGACGGCCTTTGTAGGTGCCCTCGATGCAGGCGAGGGCAAGCCGGCTGTCGGTGAGGATGTGCAGCTTGGGGTGCATGAAGCGAGCGACGGCCATCTCGATCGCGAGGAGTTCGCCTTCGAGGATCGAGCGGGCGTCGCAGGCCATCCGCATGTGATCTACACCGGCGTTCGATACGCAGCCGAGTCCGGTGCCGCGACGATTGCGGGCCTTCGATGCGTCGGTCGCGACCACCAGCGGCGGGCGCGCTTCGAGTGCCGCCTCGCGGCGTGCTTCGTCCGCTGCGAGCAGGGCCGCGACGTGTGCCCCGATGGTGTCGGATGCGCGAGTGAGAAGCACGCCGAACGGGCCGAAGGCCGTGTCGACGAACTGTGCGGCCGGGAACGACTCGGCGACGTCCTTCAAGGTGCGACGCAACACGCCGTCGGAGATGTGGACCCGGGCGGGTGAGGTCTGCGCCCGCCGGACCGCCGGACCGTCGCACCAGCGCTACCAAGCTCGTTATCGAGCAGATGGAGGCCATCGCACCCACCATGGCCGCATGACCTCCATCAACGGCCTCCCGTAACGACGAGGGGCGGTGCTCCGACACCAGTTCAGGAAGGCGCTCAGCGCGTGTGCGGTCGAGAAAGCAGCGGCACACGTGGCCTGGTGTCGGGTTGAAGGAGAAACATGAAGTTCGTCGTCCCCTACCTGCGAGTCGTAGCGGGGATGTTCGCCGCCATCACGCTGTGGCTGGCGATCGTGGAAATAGTCAACGGCAACTTTGCCGACGCGATCCTGTTCGTGGCATTCGCGGCCGGCCTGGGATATCTCGCGATCGGCAAGCCTCTGCGCGACCGTCGCAGGCGGATCAAGGCCGAGCAGGACGCGATCGCCGCACGCGCCGAAGTCGGTCACCGCGCGTTCCTCGCAGGGGATGTGCGGGCCGCGATGGCGCCGCCGCCCGAGCCGCCGAAGCCTCCGAGGATCCGGCGCGGGGTGGTCATCGCCGCTGCCGTCGCCGGACTGATCGTCCTTATGGGAATCATCGGTGACATCTCGGACGGGCTGGATTCACCCACGAAGGACGACGCGAGTACGACTCCTCGCGCTGCCGCACCGACGACCACCACGCCGTACACGACCTCGGCTGCCACCACCGCACGGACCGTCGCTCCGGAAACCACTCCCGCCACGAGAGTTTCCACCACGCAGGTCGCGGCTGTCGCGTCCACCGCGGTGATGCCGAACGTCGTGTGCATGGATCTCCAAACGGCACAGGATGTTATCCAGGCTGCGGGCGTGTTCTACTCCACGAGCGTCGACGCGACCGGTCAGGGACGCGCGCAGGTATGGGACAAGAACTGGGTCGTCGTCGACCAGACTCCTTCGGTGGGAGCATCGATCGGTGAAGGCGACCCAGTGCTGTCGGTTCTGAAAGAGGACGAGTTCAGCGGTTGTTAGGCCATCGGTTGCTCCGTGCGGGAGAGATCCTCGGTGGCGGTGTTCGACGGATGCCGGCCGCCCCTCGGGAATCCCACCGATCCCGGCCGTAGGGCCTCGACCCGCAGGCCCGCCATCGCGGCCTTCAGTCCGAGATCCTTGATAGTCGAGGCGATCCGACCGGAATAGGCCCGTTCCTTCGGGGTGTCGTCCCGCTCGCGGAACTGAACGACGCCGGTCACGTCGGCCCCTCCCGTAGACCCGTGCTCCGATCACAGCACTCCACCCGGGGTTCGCGCAACGAGGATGAATTCGATCGGGAACGAATCGGGCGCCCTGCGGGCGGCTGCCCTCGACCGATCGGAGACCCTTCGGGTCCCTGAGTCGTCGTCCCCTTCCCCAAGGCTGCCCGGTCGCCATGCCCCGATAGACCGTCTCGGCCAGCACGGATAGCCCCACGTCGCGGAGGACGTGCGGCTCGCACTGGACCCGGTCGTTCGTGTCGACCCGCACGATCGGGTGCTCCACCACCAGCTGTGGAGACGAGGGATACTGGTGCCCAGTCGGTTTCGAGACAGGGAACGACCCCGGCTCGCAGCGTCGGCGCGCTGACGTCGGACTGTGGGAGACGAGCGACGAGCTGCGTCGACGCGCCTCGGCTACCGGAACGGCCCTCGTGCGCGACGATGCAGGTGAAACGCCTCGAGCCCTCCGATCACGGTGGATCGGAGGGCTGGAAAGTCAGGACGTCGGGCGTGAACCCGGGGGAGCGGGTGTGCGGCGACCGGCGCGGACGAATGCGCTCGCGGCTCGTTGCTGGAATACGCCTCTCGAAGGCGTGTGGATAGACTCCACCCTACGGTGCATGACAGTCCCTATCTGTCTTGTGCCCAGACCCCGGTGAGGTGTTGGCGCACCTTCCGGGGTCGACCGGTTTT
Organism: Rhodococcus sp. 852002-51564_SCH6189132-a; assembly: GCF_001665495.1. NCBI lineage: Bacteria > Bacillati > Actinomycetota > Actinomycetes > Mycobacteriales > Nocardiaceae > Rhodococcus > Rhodococcus sp. 852002-51564_SCH6189132-a. Next base: position 37,251 of record NZ_LZMJ01000046.1, on the reverse strand, counting down.
CAGGTCGGTGGAGGGATGGTCGCACGGGTGTGCGAAGTCGTCAACTCGAACACACGTTCTGTTTCTGTCTGTTCTGCAAGTACGGAAAGCGCAGTGATTCGTCCGAATGGCGCCTCTTGCAACGATTGTCGCGCTTGTTCATGAATAGACCAGTGGTTCGGATGTAAAACCGATTGTCAGCCGTCATCGAATCCGACGCGGCCTATGGTGATACTTCTTCGCGTCGAGCCCCAACTTCCCACACGTGCGCGTCGAGATGGCACAGTGCGGCACGGCCGATGTCCAGGAAGAAAGGGGGGCTCGCGTGGGAGCTGTGCGACGCACGGTGGTGGCGACCGCAGTCGCGGCCACAGCCGCGGTAGGTGTATCGACGGGGCAGGCAGCGGCGACTCCTGCAATCGACACCGTCGTGAACGGTGCACTGTCCGTCACCCCGCTGTGCCAGGGAACCATCGACGCGCTGATCATCGCGTGCACCGAGCTCGAGAAGCTGACACCGCACTTCCCGCTGATGCTCGACCTGAATCCGCGGGGTACGCATCTCGTCGTGCTCGGGGCCGGACTCACCGATGACGGCAAGATCCGGCCGGTGCTCGAAGAACGGCTCGAGGCAGCTCTCCGTGCAGCGCAACGCTATCCGGAATCTCCGATCGTCGTCACCGGTGGCGTGCCGCGCAACGGCGTCACCGAAGCGCAGGCCATGAAGGACTGGCTGGTCGTGCGAGGCATTCCGCCTGAACGCATCACCGAGGAATCGCAGTCGACCTCCACCGTCGAGAACGCACGCTTCACCAACGACGTTCTGCTCGAACGGCGAGCCACGGGCGCTGTGCTGGTGACGAACCGCGACCACCTCGAACGCGCGATGATCAACTTCCGGCAGGCGGTCGACGCGCGCATTCCGATCGCGGGCATCGTCCCAGCGTAAACGCAGGAAGTATCAGCCCGGCGTATTCGCCTTCCGCGTCAGTACCTGACTGATCTCCGAAACATTCTTCGCCAGTTCGAAGTTGACCCAGCCGGCGACTTCCCACAGGGGTGAGGGTTCGGGCATGAGTCCGACGATCGTCTTCTCGATGTCGGCAGTCTCGAGAAGGGCAGCCCATTCGGTGCGAAGAGCCCGGATGTGGTCGGTCGAGCCGGACCACTCGTAGGCGTCCGGCCCGACCGCAGTTCCCCCACTGCAGACCGCCACGGTGTTCGTCCACCACCACTCGATGTGCCAGAGCAGCCACGCGATCGTGGGCTCGGGGAGGGCCTCGGCCGTCTCGTCCGGCCAGTCGGCGACGAGACGCCCGTCGACCCGCCGGACGCCCACGCAGTTCGACGACGGTTCCCAGTGCACGGCAGCCTCGTCGATCCGCGGCAGCACGTGTTGTTCTGCGAAGAACCAGACCAGGTCGAGTTGCTTCAGCAGCGTGCGCGTGGCGAGTGGCAGGGTGTCCGAGGGCATGCATGCAATCATCGCGGACATAGTGGACATGTGCTCGATGTCGACACCGTGTATCTGTCCCCGGAAGTGTGCAAACGTTGCTGTGCAGTTGTCCGCCTTCACGCGGTCGGTGTCGCCACTCCCAGCGACAGCGCACCGAAGAACTTCGGCGTCTTCTCCTCGTAGAAGGTGTCGAGTTCGCGGATCTCGAACCCCGCACCGCGGACGAGGTCGGCGATTTGTCGTGTCAGATGGCAACCACCCGCGACGCGCTTCTGGATCGGTTCGAGCCGGTGCTGCCACCGCCGGACGTTCTCGTCCGGCGCGAGTCCGTGTTCGACGAAATGCAGGGTGCCGCCCGGTGCGAGGACACGACGTATCTCGCGCAGAGCCGCGTCGGCATCGGGGATGGTGCACAGCGTCCACGTCGACAGTGCGCTGTCGAAGGTGTTGTCCTCGAACGGGAGTGACTGACCGTCCAGGCCGGATCGTTCGATGCGCACGGGGGAGTCGTCGATGCGCGAACGTGCGAGCTTCCATCCGAGGTCCGCGGGTTCGACGGCGCTGACCGACTCGACGGTGGTGGGGTAGTAGGGAACGTTGAGGCCGGATCCGAATCCGATCTCGACGACGCGGCCGCTCAGGCCGGCGCACACTCGTTTCCGGTTCGCTTCGGTGAACGACGGTGCACAGGCGATGTTCACCAGTCGCGGTACGACGTGATCGTTGTAGAGGCTCATGGCAGTCCCTTCGCCTGGTGGCGTGTCGATCTGCTCGATCCATCATGACACCTGCCCGGCCGAACGGAACCCCTCGTTTCTGTCGCACCGAACGGACTGTTAAGTTACCTTTACATGTAAAGTGTGCTTTACGGCGAAAGGGGAAACGATGGACAGCGGGGGTGCCGGATCGGTGGTCGGGCGAAGCAAATGGGGCAAGGTGCGGGTGGGTTCGCGGTGGATCGGCGCGGTACCGCCGGCGATCGCCCTCGGAATCCTGGCCACAGCCGTTCTGGCAGCGGTGGTAGCTGCTCTGGGGCTGGTGCCCGGCTATCCCGTGGCCGCCGGCGTGGCGGTCGCGCTGGCGACCGCACCCTCACTGTCGGCCCTGTCGTGGGTGCTCCTCGTGGATCGGTCGACCCTCGAAGGCGCCACGGACCGGCCCGAGGATTCGGTCGAGTCGTCCTGGTACGAGAAAGCCGCCTCGGGCGCTCTCACCGACATCCTTCTCGTCACGGGCCTGGGGTGCACCGCTCTGGCGTTCGCTCCGATCGAGGTCGAGGGCCTGCACGCGCTGATGGCGGTCATTCTCGTGGCTTTCGCGTCGTTCGGTGTGCGCTACGCCGTGCAGCGTCGGAAGGGCTGAGGGTGCGGAATTCGCTGGCGGCCCTGCGCGCGGAGAACGGATGGTCGCAGCAGAGGCTCGCCGACGAACTCGGGGTATCGCGCCAGACGATCATCTCGATCGAGAAAGGGCGATTCGACCCGTCCCTTCCGTTGGCGTTCCGCATCGCGCACCTGTTCGGACGTCGAATCGAGGACATATTCCTACCCGGCGAGGGATAAGCGAAGGGGCCGAGCGGATTCCCCGACAGAACCCGCTCGGCCACTTGCCGATCACTCGAGCGTACTACCGGCGTCAACGGTGAGTGTGAGTCCGGTGATGTCGTCGACGTACACCTCGCCCTCCCTTCTTGACCGGCATCCAAGAAGCCTTTACCGTAATCGTCACGCCTTCTTGAATGGCGTCCAAGAAATGTGGTGGTGAAGCGGGAGGGTGCTAGTCATGAACATCGGTGAGTCTGCCGATCGGCGCGAGGTGGTAGCGGTGCAGCGGCGCGAGGTCTCGTTCGTCTCCGGCCAGGACGAGTGCGCGGCATGGCTGTACACCGCACCCGACCTGAACGGTCCGCGCCCGATGGTGATCATGGGGCACGGGCTCGGAGCGGTGCGGGAGATGCGCCTGGATGCCTACGCGGAACGGTTCGCCGCCGCAGGGTGGTCGGTGCTGGTGTTCGACTACCGTCACCTCGGGGCCAGCGGCGGAGCGCCGCGCCAGATCCTCGACATCGGCCGGCAACGCGCCGACTGGCATGCCGCTCTGGCCTTCGCGCGCACACTTCCTGAGGTCGACGTCAACCGGATCGCCTTGTGGGGCAGTTCGTTCGGCGGAGGTCATGTCCTTCGAGTCGCCTCCGAGGACACCCGTATCGCGGCAGTCGTGGCGCAGTGCCCCTTCACCGACGGTCCGGCGGCGTTGCGCGCGCGGATACGAACCGGCCCGCTGAGCGTGGTGGCACTGACAGTGGCAGGCATTCTCGACACGGTCGGGTCGTGGTTCGGCGCGAAGCCGATCCTGTTGCCGATGGCGGGGACGTCCTGGATGCCCGCGTTCGTGGCCTCACCCGACGCCCTCGCCGGCGCTTCCGCACTCCTGCCCGCGGGGACCCGGCTCTCGCGGCGCACCAGCGCGGTGTTGAAACGACTTCCGTCGGTGCGGGCTCAGCTGTCGAAGAACATCGAGCCGACGGAGATCGACGGTGGGGAAGAACCCGAGACCGGGGTCGGCCGCGACAGCGTCTGGGGTGTACTGCGCGGTCCGAACGGCGAATTCGAGGCGGCCAACGCCCTCGCTGCCCGGCTGGCGCTGCGTCTTCCGCTCGATCGACCCGGTCGTGCGCTGGCCCGCTTCAGCATTCCGACGTTGCTGTGTGTCTGCGACAACGACGCGGCCGCGCCCGCGAAGACCACGAAGCGTCACGCACAGGGTCTGGCGCACGTACAGGTTCAGAGCTACGTGTGTGACCACTTCGACATCTACGTCGGTGACCACTTCGAACGCGCCGTGCGTGACCAACTCTATTTCCTGGAAAGGCAATTCGACCGCACCGCACGGTAGGTCGCTCCGCGTTCGTGGACGCGCAGATCAGGTGCTCAGCCGGTGGCTGCGGCACGACTGCGAGCGCTGTTGAGCAACGTCTCGATCACCGCGCGCCGCTGAGCCTGATCCGTCGGGTGCATCAGCAAGCCCTCGACCACGAAAACGCCGATCGCCACCAGCGGATCGACTTCGTCAGCGGGCACGCCGAGTTCGATCAGCTCTGCCCGGAACAATCCTTCGGCCAGTGTGTGGAACTGCTGGTGCCATTGCTGAACGGACGCGGACTTCTCGGCACGTGTGTGCACCGTGCTCACCAACCGACCCAGCTGCTCCAATTCTTCGACCAACCACAAGAGTCGATCGGCCAGGCCCGAGCCCAGTATCTCGCTGTAGGAGGCCATCGAGTCGGCCAGAACCGCATCCAGGACCGCGATCAATATCGAGTCCTTGTCCTGGAAGTACCAGTACAGCGTGTTCGACACGACTCCGGCGTCACGGGCGATCCGCGTCATCGATGCCGCGTCGTATCCTTCCTCGACGAACAACCGCCGGGCGGCTACCACGATCTCTGCGCGTTTCTCTTCCCGATCCTGCGGACGTCTGTTGCGGGGCATCTCCAGTCCTGACCTAGTTCCCGCCCCGATGCTATCTTGACCGGCCCCCAAGAGCGGGCCCCGGCCGACCGTTCCGGAACGAGGTCCGTAGCCGTCTCGAACAGATGATGAGGCAGGCGAGCCAGAGCAGCTCTCGATACAGACCGGCTCGTACTTCGGGTCACTCGACTTCGGCGAGTCCGTACTCGGGTCGTCCGGCAGGCCGATACACGGTGATGACGACACCGGTCGAGGTGGTGCGCGATTCGACGAGATCGAACTTCGTGTCGCGACCCCCGACGGGGAACAGCCGCCGCCCCTGACCGAGGACGACCGGGAACGTGATGAGGCGGTACTCGTCGACGAGACCGTGTTCGAAGAGGGTGTGGACCAGACGGATGCTGCCGTGCACCTGCAGTTCCCGTCCCGGCTGCTTCTTCAGTTCCGCGACCGCGGTGGGCACGTCGCCCTCGAGGACCGTCGTGTTCTGCCACTCGGGGGCGGTGAGCGTCGTGGAGGCGACGTACTTCGGGAGGGTGTTGAGTGCACGGGCGACCGGATCGTCGGGATCGGTCGAGTTCGGCCACGACGCAGCGAAGACGTCGTAGGTGTTCCGGCCCAGCAGGAATGCGTCGACCTTCGAGAACACCTCGTCGATGAACTTGCCGGTGTCCTCGTCGAACAGCGGCACCACCCAACCGCCGCGGTCGAAGCCGTCGCTGCGGTCCTCGTCGGGGCCACCCGGTCCCTGGGCCACACCGTCGGCCGATACGAAGGTCGTCACCGTGAGCTTCATCGTCGTCCCCTTTCGAAGGTTGTCGCCGAGTACAGACCCGGGAAGCGCGGAGAACTCATCGCTTGCATCCCTCCGGCGCGGAAGGTATCTCTGGACGCAGCGTCGCGTGTCGATGACGGACTGCGTCAGGCATGGAGGCGCGGGACCACAAGGAGTTCTCCTTGAGTATTGCGTTCGACCACACCATCGTCGCGGCCGACGACAAGCAGCATTCGGCCTACTTCCTCACCACCCTGTTCGGGCTGCCCGATCCGGTGCCCACCGGGCACTTCCTCGCTGTCGAACTCGCCAACGGCGTCACCCTCGATTTCGCCGAACCGCCACCGGATGTGGAGTATCCGCCGCAGCACTACGCATTCCTGGTGTCGGAGGAGGAGTTCGACGAGATCTACGCCCGGATCCTCGAGCAGAAGATCGAACACTGGGCCGATCCCCGGCAGTCGGCGCACGGCATCAACAGAAACGACGGGGGTCGAGGAACCTACTTCCTCGACCCCGCCGGTCACTTCATGGAGATAATCACGCGTCCCTACGGTTGGCGCTCCTGAACCGTCTCGACCCGAGCCGTCCCGGCCGCAGCGCGTCGCCGTGCCAGCACCGTGCAGGTACCGGCGATCGCTGCGGTCAACGCGCCGGTCGCGAGCAGCTGCGTGCGGGCAGCGGTGTCGAACAGGGCGAGCACCGCGATGCCGGCCAGCAGACCGAGCGTCGCGTACGAAAGGTACGGGAAGCCCCACATCTTCAGCGGCAGTGCATCCTCGGTGCCGTTGCGGCGTGCGCGACGACGGAGCACGAGGTGCGAGACCGCGACGAACGTCCACAGCACCAGGATCGTGGAGCCGACGGCGTTGAGCAGCAGCGGCAGCACCCGGTCGGGGTAGAGATAGTTCAGTCCGACCGTGACGAAGCCGAACGCCACCGAGGCGAGCACCGCATTGCGGGGAACGCCGTTGGACGACAGCCGCCCGAAGACGGGGTGCGCCGATCCGCGGTGCGACAGCGAGAAGATCATCCGGGAAGCGCTGAACAGCATCGCGTTGAGCGACGAGAGCAGCGCGACCACGACGATCACGGTCATCACCGCGGCGGCGCCCGGGACGGCCCCGGCCTGCAGCACGGCGACGAACGGACCGGTCGCGAGATCCTCGGAGGTCCACGGCAGGATCGTCACCATCACGAGCACCGACCCGATGTAGAACACGAGGATGCGCCACACCAGGGTGCGCACCGCGCGGCCCACGTTGCGACGGGGATCGGCGGTCTCCGCGGCGGCGATCGCGATGATCTCGGTGCCACCGAACGCGAAGACCACGATGAGCAGGCCGGCGGCAATACCGGCGATACCGGTGGGGGCGAACCCGCCGTGCGCCGTGAGGTTGGAGAAGCCGGTCGTCTCGAAGGTGGGCATCCACCCGGCGATCATCGCGATGCCGATCACCAGGAAGCCGACGATCGCGACGATCTTGATTGCGGCGAACCAGAATTCGACCTCACCGAAGCGGCGGACGCCGACCAGGTTCACGCCCGTCAGCACGACCATGTAGAACAGCGCGGACGCCCACTGGGGGATGCCGGGCAGCGCCACCGCGGTGATCGCGGCGGCGCCGGTGGCCTCCGCGGCGATCACGATGATGACCTGCACCCAGTACAACCACCCGATGGTCCGTCCCGCGACAGGGCCCAGCGCGTTCTCGGTGTGCTCGGAGAACGCACCGCTGGCGGGGTTGGCCGCGGCCATCTCGCCCATCATGCGCATCACGAACACGACGAGAACGGCCGCCACCAGGAACGAGATCAGGATCGCCGGGCCGGCGACGGCGATACCCGCCCCCGACCCGACGAACAGGCCGGCCCCGATGGCGCCACCGAGGCTCATCATGACGAGCTGGCGGGGCCGCATGGCACGATGCAGGCCGGCGGTGCTCTGGGCGCCGGTCGTCGTCCCGGCGGTGCTCTGGGCGCCGGTCGTCGTCCCGGCGGTGCCCTGGGCGCCGGTCGTCGCCGTGGCCAGGGTGTCAGTCATCAATGCGCTCCCCGGCCGGGACCAGCTGGTCCAGTGCGATCTCGAAGGCGGTCGCGGCGAGCCCGGTGAGCTCGGTCGACCGATCGTGGCAGCGGCGCAGGGCCGTCTCGATGGTGGTGGACACATCGCCGAAGATCGCGGCGTCGGAGACCTCCACGTCGCCCTCCATGAGCTGGGCGAAGGCCCGGGCCATACCGCAGTTGGCGATGAAGTCGGGGATCACGGCGACGGACTTGTCGGCGTGCTCGTAGGTGGGGCCGTAGAAGATCTCGTCGTCGGCGAACGGAACGTTGGCGCCGGAAGCGATCGACTCGAGTCCCGCGGCGACCATGCGGTCGACCTGCTCGCGGGTGACGAGGCGGCTCGCGGCGCAGGGGAGGAAGATCTCGGCTCCGAGATCCCAGATGCGGGCGTTCACCTCGTCGAAGGGGATCATGCGGTCGCTGCGCAGGGCGTTACCGTCGCGCTCGAGCAGCAGGGTGCGGACCTCGTCGAAGGGGAGACCCTCGGGTGCGAGGATGCCGCCGTCGCGGTCGATGATGCCCACGATCGAGGCGCCGGCCTGGGCGAGATAGTAGGCAGCAGCGGCGCCGACGTTGCCCCAGCCCTGCACCACGACGCGTTTGCCGGTGAGGTCGGTGCCCCGATAGACGAGCTGGTGGTGACGGACCGACTCGGCGACGCCGTAGCCGGTGATCAGATCGGCGACAGTGTATTTCGTGCTGGTTGCAGGGGTGAACCGCGCGTCCTCGACGACCTTCGCGACGCCGAGTCGCAGCTGGCCCACCCGCTGGATGCGCTGGCGCTCGTCCTTGCCGAAGTGTCCGTTGACGACACCTTCCTGCGGGTGCCACAAGCCGTTGGACTCGGTGAGGGGAACGACCTCGTTCATCTCGTCGACGTTGAGGTCGCCGCCGGTGCCGTAGTAGGCACGCAGCAGGGGAGTGACGGCCGCGAACCAGCGGCGCAGCACGCCTTCCTTGCGAGGGTCGGACGGATCGAAATCGATGCCGGACTTGGCACCGCCGATCGCAGGTCCGGAGACGGTGAACTTGATCTCCATGGTCTTCGCCAGCGACTCGACCTCGCGCCGGTCGAGGCCGCGGCGCATGCGGGTGCCGCCGCCGGCCGCGCCGCCCCGCAGCGAGTTGATGACGACCCAGCCCCGGGCGGTGGTCTCGGTGTCGTGCCACTCGAAGACGATCTCGGGGGCTTTTTCTTCGAATCGCGTCAGCAGGTTCTTCATGGCGAAAGACTGTGACGTCAGTAACAAATGCTGCGCAACTGTGCTTCATCGAACTGTGCAGCGTGCGGAGGGTCCGGATGCCCGAAGCGCTTTTTTCTGTGCAATCCGGCTAGTCGGAGACGGATTGTGGACGTGGTCGGTTCAGCGGCGGTAGGCCGGTGCCTTCGCGGATCGTTCCGGCTCGAGGGTGCGCAGCAGCGGCATCGCCCGGTAGTGCACCACTTCCGACAGCACCATCACACTCGTGGACCGCGCGACGATCGAGGAGCGGTTCAGCTCGATGAGGGTCTGCTGGAGACCGAGGTGTGATTCGGCTCCGATGCGGCACAGGACGTCGCCCGCGCCGGTGGTGGCGAACGCCTCGAGGACACCGGGGATGCCTTCGAGGACCTCGGTGACGTCTTCGAGCGCGCCCTGCACGATCTCCATCGTCACGAACGCCTGCACTTCGAAACCTGCTGCGGCGAGGTTGATCCGGGGTTCGTAGCCGGCGATGACCCCGGTGTCCTCGAGGCGTCGCAGGCGGGCCGAGACGGTGGCGCGCGCGACCTTCAATCGACGGGACAACTCGAGCGCGCCGATCTTCGGGTCGGCGTGCAGGGCCTCGAGGAGGGCGAAATCCAATTCGTCCAGCTGCACAGGCTCGCGCATCGCGGTTCCTTCCCATCGAGCGCCGAAAACTAGTCCGATTGTATAGGTGAGTGTGCAGATTCCGGCGAATTCCAGTCAGTCGGGCCAGTTGCCGAAGGCGACGTTGCGTCGAACCGACGGGTGGGTTTCTCCTGGTGACACACGACACAACGACTGTGCCGCAGTGAGCGGCAGGAGGTTGCAGCGATGACTCTGGAATACATCCTGACCGACAGCGAACGACTCGCTCAACTCGACGCCGAGGAACTCCGGCGCCTGGTCGGTCTCGTGGAGTACGACAGCGAACGGGATCCCTTCCCCGTCAGCGGCTGGGACGCCGTGGTGTGGGTGGTCGGAAACGCCACGCAGACGGCGCACTACTACCAGTCCGCCTACGGCATGGAACTCATCGCCTATTCCGGACCCACCACCGGCAACCGCGACCATCACGCCTACGTACTGCGCAGCGGCGCCGTGCGATTCGTGATCAAGGGTGCGGTGGATCCGGACAGCCCGCTGATCGAGCACCACCGCCTCCACGGTGACGGCGTCGTCGACATCGCGCTCCAGGTTCCGGACGTCGACAAGTGCATCGAGCACGCCCGCAAGCAGGGGGCGACCGTTCTCGAGGAACCCTACGAGATCAGCGACGAGAACGGCACCGTCCGCATCGGCGCCATCGCGACCTACGGCGACACGCGGCACACACTCGTCGACCGGTCGCGCTACAACGGCCCGTACCTGCCCGGCTACATCGAGCGCACCTCGACCTACCGCAAGCGCGAGGGTGCACCCAAGCGCATCTTCCAGGCGCTCGACCACGTCGTCGGCAACGTCGAACTCGGACGCATGGACGAGTGGGTCGACTTCTACAACCGCGTCATGGGTTTCACGAACATGGCGGAGTTCATCGGCGACGACATCGCCACCGACTACTCGGCGCTCATGAGCAAGGTGGTGTGCAACGGCAACCACCGCGTGAAGTTCCCGCTCAACGAGCCCGCTATCGCGAAGAAGCGTTCGCAGATCGACGAGTACCTCGACTTCTACCGCGGGCCGGGTGCACAGCACCTCGCGCTGGCCACCAACGACATCCTCACGGCGGTCGACCAGTTGCGCGAGGAGGGTGTCGAGTTCCTCGCGACTCCCGATGCGTACTACGACGATCCGGAGCTGCGCGCCCGTATCGGTGAGGTCCGGGTGCCGATCGAGGAGCTGAAGAAGCGGGGCATCCTGGTCGACCGCGACGAGGACGGCTACCTGCTGCAGATCTTCACCAAGCCCGTCGGCGACCGCCCGACCGTGTTCTTCGAGCTGATCGAGCGCCACGGCTCGCTCGGCTTCGGCAAGGGCAACTTCAAGGCGCTGTTCGAGGCGATCGAGCGGGAGCAGGCCGCGCGCGGCAATTTCTGAGTCCGGTCCTAGACGAGCTGACCGAGCCGCGTGCGCAACGCGTGCTCGGTCTGCCGGATCGCCGTTCCCACAATCGGTTCGATAAGCATGCCGAGTGTGCGGCCGGCGATCCCGCCGGGCAGTCGGTAGCCGAAGTCGACGTCGAGCCGCGTCGCGTCGCCGAGGTCCGTGAAGGTCCATGACGACGCGGCGCGGAATCCGGCGATCGAGTCGAGGACGATCACGCGATTGCGTTCCCATTCGACGACTTCCACGCGCGAGTCGAGATCCTTGGGGCCGATCCGCATGGTCGAGTCGTAGACGGCACCGAGGCCGGATATCTGCTCGCCCACGGGTTGGAAGCGGGCCACTCCGAACATCCATTCGGGGACGTTCCGGTAGTCGTCGACGTAGGAGAACGCGAGGTCGATAGGGATGTCTGCGACGGCGCTGTGGCGGACGTGAATCATGGCGGAGCCCTTCACGAGAAGTTGTCTGTTACCGAATGTAGCGGGTAAATGGCCGCTGCGGAAGAGTTCCGAACCCGTTGCTCTAACGTCCGATAAGTGTTTCAATGCCGTGACGCACGTCACACACACTTTCGGTTCAGGAGGCTCGGGTGAAGACGAAGGCAGCAGTCGTCAAGGGAATCAACCAGCCGTGGGAGATCGAGGAGATCGATCTCGGCGATCCCGTCGCAGGTGAGGTGCAGATCCGCCTCGCGGCCTCGGGTCTGTGCCATTCCGACGAGCATCTGCGCTCGGGGGCGACACCGCTTCCCTCCTTCCCGGTCCTCGGTGGTCACGAGGGCGCGGGCGTGGTCACCAAGGTGGGCCCGGGAGTACGGGGTCTCGAAGAGGGCGACCACGTCGTCCTCGCGTTCATCCCCGCCTGTGGCCGCTGTCGGGCCTGCGCCAAGGGCATGCAGAACATCTGCGACGAGGGTGCCGGCCTGCTCACCGGTCAGGCGATCTCCGACAAGACCTACCGCGCGACGCTGAACGGCGACCCGGTGCTGCAGATGTGCCTGCTCGGCACGTTCGCGCCGTACGTCACGGTCAACGAGGCGTCGGTCATCAAGATCGAGAAGGACATCCCGCTCGAGAAGGCGGCCCTGCTCGGATGCGGTGTCGCGACCGGCTGGGGTTCGGCCACCGAGATCGGCGGCACCAAGCTCGGCGACACCGTGGTCGTCATCGGTGTCGGCGGTGTCGGCATCAACTCCGTCCAGGGAGCGGCGCACGCCGGGGCGCGGTTCGTCGTCGCGATCGACCCGGTCGAGTTCAAGCGGCAGAAGGCCAAGGAGTTCGGCGCGACGCATGTCTTCGCGTCGATCGAGGAGGCCGCACCGGTGATCGGTGAGATCACGTGGGGTCAGATGGCCAACGTCACCGTCATCACCGTCGGCGAGATCACCGGCGACATCATCGGCCCCGCACTGGGTCTCACCGCCAAGGGTGGCCAGGTCGTGGTCGTCGGCATGGGTCACGCCACCGACTCGCAGGTGACGATGAGCCTGTTCGAGCTGACGCTGCTGCAGAAGCGTCTGCAGGGGGCCATCTTCGGTGGCACCGGCCCGCGCTCGCAGATCCCCAAGTTGCTCGAGCTGTACCGGAACGGGCAGCTCGACCTCGACAACCTCGTCACCAAGACCTACAAGCTCGAGGACATCAACGAGGGCTACGCCGACATGCACGCCGGCAAGAACCTCCGCGGTCTCGTCCTCTACGGCGAGGACGACTACTGATCCTGTGAGCGCCGACGTCGCCGGAGCCGTCCCTTACGGTGTTGAGCATGGACACGCGTGAGGATTCGGTTTCCGGCGACGTCGGCTCTTGGCGGGACTACGGCCCGACCGACCTGCCGAAGCCGCTCGCCGCTGCACTCGAGGCGTTCGCCGAACGCGGTTACGACGGCACGTCCATCCGCGAGGTCGCGTCGCGGTCCGGTCTGTCGGTGCCGGGTCTGTACCACCACTACCCCTCGAAGCAGGCGCTGCTCGTCTCGCTCACGACCACCGTGCTGCACGACCTGCTCGCCCGCAGCCGGCAGGCGATCGATGAAGCCGGACCAACCCCCTCCGAGAAGTTCGACGCCGTCGTCGAGTCGCTGCTGCGCTTCCATATGTTCCGCCGCGATCAGGCGTTCGTGGCGTCGACCGAGATGCGCAGCATGGAACCCGAGGCCCGCCGTGCATTCGTCGCCCTGCGCGACGAGCAGCAGTGCATGATCGACGAGATCGTCGAGGCCGGTGTCGCCGACGGCACCTTCTCCACGCCCTATCCGAAGGACGCCAGTCGCGCCGTGACGACGATGTGCGTCGCGGTGGCGAGCTGGTACCGGCCGGACGGTTCGCTGTCGCCGGACGAGATCGTGCACCGCTACCTGCAGGTCGCGCGGAACGCGGTCGGAGCGAGGTAGCCGAGCACCCCGTCCGGGCTTGACCCGATGGCGGGGGATATGCCACCGTGAACTCAACCGAGCGATCGATCGGTCGGTACGGAAGGAGCTCAGCATGGCGGTCGACCTGTCCTACTCGGACCACGTCCGGGACCTCATCGCGCGGACCGAGCAGTTCATCCGCGACGAGGTGCTTCCCGTCGAGGACGCCCACGGTGGCGACATCACCGCAGCCGGTGGCGACGCGATCCGGGCGGACCTGCAGAAGGCCGCCAAGGCTGCCGGTGTCTTCGCTCCGCACGCGCCCGTCGAATACGGCGGCCACGGCCTGGACATGTCCGACCGCGCTCCGGTCTTCGAGGCCGCGGGCTACTCGCTCTTCGGTCCCACCGCGCTCAACATCGCCGCCCCCGACGAGGGCAACGTGCACATGCTCGCGCACATCGCCAGCGACGAGCAGAAGCAGCAGTTCCTCGCGCCCCTCGCCGCCGGCGACGTGCGCTCGGCCTTCGCGATGACCGAGCCCGCCCCCGGTGCCGGCGCCGATCCCAACGCTCTGAACACGCGCGCCGAGAAGGTCTCCGGTGGCTGGAAGATCAACGGCCGCAAGCACTTCATCACCGGTGCCGACGGTGCCGGATTCTTCATCATCATGGCCCGCACCTCGGGTGAGCCCGGTCAGCGCGGCGGCGCCACGATGTTCCTCGCGCCCGCCGACACCGCGGGCCTGAAGGTCGGCCGCCACATCAACACTCTCGACCGCTCCATGATCGGTGGTCACTGCGAGGTCGACTTCGAGGACCTGTTCGTCCCCGACTCCGCCGTGCTCGGCGAGGTCGACCAGGGCTTCGCCTACGCGCAGGTGCGCCTCGGCCCCGCCCGCATGACGCACGTGATGCGCTGGCTCGGCGCCGCCCGCCGCGGTCACGACACCGCCGTCCGCTACGTCGCGGAGCGTGAAGGATTCGGCTCCCGCCTCGGCGATCTCGGCATGATCCAGAAGATGATCGCCGACAACGAGATCGACATCGCCGCGACCCGCGCGCTGCTCGTGCAGGCGTGCTGGGAACTCGACCAGGGTTCGCACGCGTCGAACGCCACGTCGATCGCCAAGACCTTCGCCGCCGAGGCGATCTTCCGCATCGTCGACCGCTCCGCTCAGATGTGCGGCGGTCTCGGTGTCTCCGAGGACCTTCCGATCGCACGCCTCACCCGCGAGGTCCGGCCGTTCCGCGTGTACGACGGCCCGTCCGAGGTTCACCGCTGGGCCATCGCCAAGCGTGCCGTCGGCGCCGTCCGCAAGGCAGCCCGCGAGGCCGCGAAATGACCGCAGTGCACGAGGGACTCGACCTCGCCGTCCTCGAGCGCTTCCTCGCCGATTGCGGTGTGACCGTTCAGGGTGAACTCCGGGCGGAGCTCATCTCGGGCGGCAAGTCCAACCTCACCTACGGGCTGCGCGACGAGAAGTCCCACTGGGTCCTGCGTCGCCCTCCGACCACGGGTCTGACCCCGTCGGCGCACGACGTCGCCCGAGAGTTCCGCATCACGTCGGCGCTGAAGGGCACCGGTGTGCCGGTCGCGCCCACCGTCGTCCAGTGCGAGGATGACTCGGTGATGGGTGCGCCGTTCACCGTCGTCGAGTTCGTCGACGGACGTGTGGTGCGCAGCAAGGCCGACCTCGATGCGCTCGGTGACGACGAGATCGACCGCTGCGTCGGTGAACTCGTGCGCATCATCGCCGAGTTGCACAACGTCGACTTCGAGGCCGTCGGTCTCGGGGGACTGGGCCGGCCGGACGGCTACGTGACCCGGCAGGTGAAGCTGTGGGCGAGCCAGTGGGGGCGCGTGAAGACCCGCGAACTTCCGGACCTCGAACGGCTGCACGCCGCGCTCGCCGAGTCGATTCCGGAATCACCCGCTCCGTCGATCGTGCACGGCGACTACCGCATCGACAACACCATCCTGGACCCGACCGATCCGACATGCGTCGTCGCCGTGGTGGACTGGGAACTGTCCACCCTCGGCGACCCGCTCACCGATCTCGCCATGATGTGCGCGTACCGGCATCCGGCCCTTGACGACATCCTGGGATTCCCGGCGGCATGGTCGAGCGACCGCCTGCCGGCAGCGGACGATCTGGTGCAGCGCTACGCCACGGCGTCGGGTCGCGACATCGCCGACTGGAACTTCTACATGGGTCTGGCCTACCTCAAGCTCGCCGTGATCGCCGAGGGCATCAACCATCGGTGGCGTGCCGGGGCGACCGTCGGCGACGGTTTCGACTGTGCCGGTGAAGCCGTGCCGGGCCTGGTGGCAGCAGGACTCGCAGCACTGAAGGGAGCCCACGCGTGACCAGCGCGCTCGTGACCGGAGCCTCGAGGGGAATCGGCCTCGGTATCGCAACCCGTCTCGCCGAACGCGGCTACGCACTGACGATCAGCGCCCGCGGCGCGGAACGTCTCGAGAGCGTCGCCGAGCGTTTGCGGGAGGTGGGCGCCAAGGAGGTACGCGCCGTCGCAGCCGATCTCGCCGATCCGGAAGCCACCGCCCGCGTCGTGGAGACGCACCGCGAGGCGTTCGGTTCGATGAAGGCCCTGATTCTCAATGCCGGTGTCGGCACGGCAGGCCCGATCGCCGAGTTCCCGGCCCGGCGGTTCGACAAGACGGTCGCCGTGAACCTCAACGCTCCGTTCGCGCTCATCCAGGCGTCGCTGCCGCTGTTGCGCGCCGAGGCGGAGAGCGATCCGGCCCGCGGAGCGAAGATCATTGCGCTCTCGTCGATCACGGGTGTCTACGCCGAGGCCGGTCTCGCCGCCTACGGTGCGACGAAGGCCGCGTTGATCTCGCTGGTGGAGACGCTCAACGCCGAGGAGTCCGGTAACGGCATCTCGGCATCGGCGCTCGCACCCGCATACGTCGACACCGACATGTCCGACTGGATCAAGGACAAGATTCCGGCCGAGTCCATGATCGAGGTGAACGACGTCGTCGAGATCGTCGACGCGCTGCTCGAGCTGTCGTCGCGGGCGGTGGTGCCCAAGCTCGTGCTCAGCCGCGCGGGCGCAGGTCTCTACACGGCCTGATTGTCTATATGGCCTGACGATCGGGGTCGGTCGACCGCAGTCGCAGGTCGACCGGCTGTCCGTCCGACGGGAACGGCAACGACGTGAAGTCGAGCGGGGCGACGTAGCCGGGGTCGACGTGCCACTCGAAGCGCAGCAGCAGTTGGTGGACGATCGCTTTGACCTCGACCCCGGCGAAGTGCATGCCGAGGCATTTGTGCACGCCCCCACCGAACGGCTCCCACGCATAGCGGTGCACCTTGTCCTCGCGTCGATGGTCCGCGAAGCGTTCGGGATCGAAACGTTCGGGCTCCGGCCAGTACTCCGGCATGTGGTGCGTGAAGTGCGGCGCGACAGAGGCATACGTGCCGGCCGGCACGAAATGTCCCCGGACCTCGATGTCGCGCACGGCTCGTCGCGCGAGGACGGGCACCGGCGAGACGAGGCGGAGGCATTCCTTCATCACCAGATCGAGACTGCCGAGCGCGTCGAGGTCGGCGTGACTCGGCACGGCGGTGCCCAATGCGAGCGACTCGGCCCGGCACCGGTCCTGCCACTGCGGATGTTGCCCGAGATACTGCATCATCGTGGAGATCGTGATGGTCGACGTGTCGTGCGCGGCCATCAGTAGGAAGATCATGTGATCGACGATCTCGTCGTCGCTGAACCGTTGTCCCGCTTCGGATTCGATGTGACACAGCACCGAGAAGAGGTCGTCCGTCTCCCGCGACCGTCGCGCCGGGAGATAGTGCCGGAAGAAGTCCTCGAGCACTCGGCGTCCGTCGAGTCCGCGCTTCCACCGGGTGCCGGGGACGGGGTACCGGACGATCGAGGTCGCCGCCTGCACACAGTCGATGAATGCCTTCTTCACCGCTTCGATCTCGGCCGGTGTGGAGTCCTCGGCCCCGCCCATGAAGATGTCGGTGGCGAGATCGAGCGTGAGTGTCTTCAGCGCCGTGTATGCACGGAATCCGTCGGTGGGAACCCACCTGTCGAGCTTCTGGGTGATCGACGGATTCATGGCATCGACGGTCTTCTCGAGGCGTGATCGGGTGAACGCCTGCTGCATGATGCGGCGGTGCCGGAGATGTTCCTCCGAGTCGAGGAGCATGAGGCCACCGTGGAAGAACGGCCCGATCAGTGCCGACCAGCCGTCGCCGTTGGCGAAGGCCCGGTCCTTGTTCTGCAGCACCTCCTGGCAGGCGTCGGGTCCGAGAACCGAGATCCAGCGTCGACCGGCCGCAGAGAAACAGGAGACCTCGCCGTATCGGTCCCAGTGCTTCTGCATCATCGCGAGTGGATCGCGGATGTATTCGAGGACGTGCCCGATACCGGGTATTCCCGATCGTCCCGGGACCGGGCGCAGATGGGAGTGGGCGGGGGGAGCCGCCAGGATCCGGGTCACGACGAACCTCCAGTTCCGCGGATATCTGACAGGAGACCCTGTCAGATTGGGGTGTAGTCTGCGTCACATCGATCGGGTCTGTCAAGATCGGTCCCATGACTTCCCCCGCATCCCGCCGCTATGCCGGTCTGAGCGGCGAACAGCGTGTCGCGCTGCGGCGCGAAGCCCTGCTCGAAGCAGGACTGGAACTGTTCGCGGCCTCGGGGAAGAGCGGCGCCACCATGACCGCCATGTGTGCCCACGCCAAGCTGACGGAGCGGTATTTCTACGAGAATTTCACCAGCAGGGACGATCTGCTGCAGCAGGTTCTCGACAAGATCGCCGACGAGGTGCGCGAGGCCGTACTCGCCGTGCTCCGCACCGGCACGGGCACACTCGAAGACCTCGTGCGGAACGCCATCGCGTCGTTCGTCGCGATCCTCACCGACGACCCGCGCAAGGGCCGGGTCTCACTCATCGAGTCCGCCGGCTTCGAACCCCTGCGCACCCACAGACGAGCGTCGCTACGGAGTTTCGCCCAGATGGTCGCCGACGAAGCGACCCGCATGTACGGCGACCGGGCGTGGCCGCCCGAACGGGGCGAGATCAACGGACTGCTGTTCGTCGGGGGTCTGGCCGAACTGGTCACCGCGTGGTTGAACGACGAGATCGCCATCTCGCCCGACGAGATCGTCGACGTGGCGACGCACCAGTTCCTCTCCACGGCCCATCAGTAGAGCCGTCCGGGGCGGTCAATCATCACCGACCGCGGTGCGGTCAATCATCACCGACCGCGGTGCGGTCAATCATCACCGACCGCGGTGCGGTCAATCATCACCGTTGGTTTCCTTCTCCACGCCGCGTCGGCGCAGGAAGTTGAACCCGGGCACGCCCACGATGGCCTGGCGGACGTCCTTGGCGACGAGGAGCAGTTCGTGGATCTCGGGGGAGACGGTGTCGAGTGTCGCCATGATGGGCAGGACCGCGTCGACCCGCTCGGTGATCTCGGGGAGCCGGTCGATGAGCTTGATCGCGGCGCGCAGTTCTTTTGGTGAGAACTCCTCGACGAACTGGGTGGCGAGGGGAGCGGCACGTTCGGCGAGGGGTTTGTAGGTCTCGAGCAGTTCCCCGGCGGCGTCGGAGCTGCGGCCGGCGGACTCGACGACGATCCGCGCGTCGGCCGCGACCACCGTCGCATCGCGCACGACCCCGCCCGTCGAGTCGATGATCTCCGTGGCGCGCGTGACCGCATCGGCGGCTTCCTCCACCACACCGATGGTCGAGGCGATCACCTGCGTGGCCTGCGCGACGGCCACCGACGCTCCCTCGACGATGTCGGTGGCGTCGGTGACCACGCTGTCGATGCGGCGGATCAGCGATTCGACCGAGTCGATGAGCGATTCGGCCTCGCTGAGCAGGCCTTCCACCCGCGTCGGGAGCGACAGTGCGAACTCGGCGGTCTCGCGGGTGCGTCCGAGCACGGTCCGGGTGACGTCGACGATGGAACCGGCGACCGAGACTCCGAGCGCGGGCACAGGCAGCGAGATCATGTCGTCATAGTGCAGTACGTCCGATCGTCGTGATCGCGGACCTCACATTTTCGGCGTCCCGTTCGTCTACCCGGTACAGAGCACACACCGGATGGAAGGATCGAGGCTGTGACCGCATCGCGCACCCACACCGTGATCGACACACCGATCGGCGAGTTGACGTTGGTGAACACCGACGGCGTCCTGAGCGGCGTGTACATGGCCGAGCATCACCCCGCGCCCGACCGCGCCGGTTTCGGCGAGCAGGTCACCGGGGGGTTCGACGAGGCGATCACCCAGTTCGATGAGTACTTCGCGGGTCGCCGTACCCGGTTCACTGTCCCCATCGCTCCCGTCGGCACCCCGTTCCAACGCGAGGTGTGGGAGGCGCTGATGACGATCGAGTACGGCACCACGCGCACCTACTCGGAGATTGCACTCGCCCTCGGCCGGCCCACTGCGGTACGGGCGGTCGCTGCGGCCAATGCCCGCAATCCGCTCTGCATCATCGTGCCGTGCCATCGCGTCATCGGTAGCAGCGGCAAGCTCACCGGTTACGCCGGTGGTCTCGAGCGCAAACGCTTCCTGCTCGACCAGGAGGCACGGGTGCTGAGTTCCGCCGAGCCCGATGTCGCCGGCGATACCCATGTCCCTGCCTGATCACCTACCGCGGGCGAGCCTGCCTCCTTTCGAGGAGGTGGTCACCCGCCACGGCGCGACGGTCCTCCGGGTCTGCCGCGCACTGCTCGGACCGGTCGACGCCGACGACGCCTGGTCCGAGACCTTCCTCGCGGCGTTGCGCGCCTATCCCGACCTGCCACCGGGCAGCAAGATCGAAGCGTGGCTCGTGACCATCGCGCACCGCAAGGCCGTCGACATCCACCGGGTGCGCGGGCGGACGCCGGTGCCCACCGAGAACCTCCCCGAACCCGCGTCGGCCACGGGAAACCCCGGTGAGGGCGACGACGAACTGTGGAGCGCGGTCGCCGAACTTCCCTTCACGCAGCGTGCGGCGCTGGTCTACCACTACGTCGGAGGCCTGCCCTATGCGGAGATCGGCACGATCCTCGGCAACAGCCCGGCCGCGGCACGTCGCGCGGCGGCCGACGGTCGGGTTGCGTTGCGTCGTCGGATCGAACACGGAACAGGGTGTCGCTCATGAACTTTCCACAACCCTCGGTCGGATCGGCCGATCTCGCGTGGTTGCGGGAGAAGCTCGTACTCGATGCCGAGGCGGCCGGGTTGCTCGATGTCGCGTTCCGCGTCGTCGACACCCCCGTCGGTCCGCTCCTGCTGGCCACCACCCCCGTCGGACTCGTGCGGGTCGCCTACGTCGCCGACGGATCCGACGCCGTGCTCGACGAACTCTCCCGCCGGATCAGCCCGCGCGTGCTCGACGCGCCGCGGCGACTCGACCCGGTGGTCCGGCAACTCGACGAGTACTTCGCCGGTACGAGGACACATTTCGACGTTCCGCTCGATCTGCGTCTCGCCGACGGATTCCGTCGTGAAGTGATCACGCGTCTGCCCGAGATCGAATACGGGCGCACGGCGAGCTATGCCGAGATCGCCGCCGCGGCCGGGAGCCCGCGCGCGGTGCGGGCGGTCGGTACGGCGTGCGCGAAGAACCCGCTGCCCGTGGTGGTGCCGTGCCATCGGGTGGTGCGCAGCGACGGCAGCATGGGGCAGTACGTCGGGGGAGTCGAGGCGAAGAGGGCGCTGCTGCAACTCGAGTCGGTGGCATGATCACCACCCTCCGGATCCCGGTGGCCGAACCCGTTGCGGTGGGGCCGATGCTCGCGTCGCTGCGAAGCCACACCGTCCCCGGCTACGAACACCACAACAGCGCTACCGGCACCCATCACCGCGCGATCCGCACGAACGGCGGCGCCGCGCACGTCGCCGTCCGCTTCGCCGACCCTGCGACACCCGACGACGGGAGACACGGGGATGTGCGACATCTCGAGGTTCATGTCGAGACCGCAGGTCGCGCGGATGTCGAGGAGATCGAAGAGAGGGTCCGGAAGTGGCTCGATCTCGGCGTCGACCCGTCCGTCGTGGATGCGGCATTCGAGCCCGATCCCGTGCTCGGGCCTCTCGTGCAGACCCACCCCGGTCTGCGCGTGCTCGGCACCACCGACTGGTTCGCCACCGCCGTGTCGACAGTGCTCGGGCAGCAGGTGAGTGTCGCTGCGGCATGCACATTCGCAGGACGACTCGTCGCAGCCTTCGGCGACGGTGCACCCGGTGGGTTGCGATGCTTCCCTACGCCGCACCGACTCGCGACGGTCGAGCAGAGCGAGCTGCGTGCCGTCATCGGCACGACGCAGTCGCGCGCCCGCACCGTCGCCGAACTGGCCCGGGCCGCAGCCGACGGGGTGGCGCCGGAGCATCTGTCGTTCGCGGCAGACCTTCTCGCGCTTCCCGGGATCGGACCGTGGACCGTCGACTATCTCGCTCTACGACTCGGCGACCGCGACGCGTATCCGTCCGGCGACCTCGTTCTCCGACGAGCCCTGCAGGTGGAGAGTGCGCGCGAAGCCGCCGAGCGCGCCGAACAATGGCGGCCGTGGCGGGCCTACGCCGTCATGCATCTGTGGACACACGCCACCTACTCGCCGCCCGCATCCTCGGCGTAGACGCTGCGCACGGCGGTGTCCATCGGGAAACGAACCTGCGTGTCGCCGAACATCAGGCGCGTCGCCACCTCGACCGACGCCGTGATGTGCGACGACGCGAGTTCCGGGTTGCCGGTGTGCACCACCACCTCGTCGTGCTGGAAGAACACGAGATCGCCGGCCGTCGGGTCGGGATCGGTGGTCAGCCGCCGTCGCAGTTCCGCAAGCACGCACAGCGCCCACTCGGCCGCGGTGGCCTGCACGACGAAGTTCCGCGTGAACCGGCCCCGCGCATGCGCATCACCGTGGGAGTGGAAGCCTTCCGGAGCGGGTGGGCACGCACGGCCCAGCCACGAATGCACCACCTCGCCACGTTCACCCGCACGGGCGGCACGTTCGACGAAGTCGACGGCGGTCGGGAAGCTGCGACGCAGCACCGTCAGCAGGGCACGCGCGTCGCCCGACGTGGCGCCGTACAGAACACCGAGCACCGCGACCTTCGCCTTCGCGCGGTCGCCGCCGAAGGACGCCGCGGCGACCGGGGCGTACAGATCGTCCGAACCGGCAGCCGCGACCATGCGCCGATCGCCCGACATCGCCGCCAGGATGCGCGGTTCGAGCTGGCCCGCGTCGGCGACGACGAACGACCGCCCCGGGTCGGCGATCACGCTCGACCGCAGCGCCTTGGGGATCTGCAGAGCGCCACCGCCGCGACTCGCCCACCGGCCCGATACGACCGCGCCGGGAACATAGACCGGACGGAACCGGTCGTCGCGGACCCAGGTGTCGAGCCAGTGCCAGCCGTTCGTGCTGTACAACTTCGACAGCTCGCGGTGCCGCAGCAACAGAGGCACCGCGGGATGGTCGATCCGCTGCAGCACATGCTTGCGGGTCGACTCGATGGTGATGCCCTCGCGACGGAACGCCTCGAGCACCTCGCTGTGGGAGGCGGGATTCACGGGGCGGCCGAAGACCGCGCTGACCTCCTCGACCACTTCGGCGATACGGCTCGGCAGGTCGTAGCCGGTCGGGCGCGGCCCGAGGGTGTCCTCGAGGAGGCGACGATGCGCTTGCGCCGAGAACGGCAACCCGTCGAAACCCATCTCGGCCGCTGCGAGAGTGCCGGCTGATTCGGCGGCGGTGAGCAACTCGAGGCGGGCGTCGCCGGAGATGCGGCGACGTTGCTCGGCGAACTGCTCGACCACCGCCTCGACGTCGATCGCGGGAGCCGCATCGAAGAGGCCGGGCCGCTCGTCGACCGGCTCCTCCGCAGTGGGCGGGGGTAGGCCCTCGCGTACGGCAAGGATGGCGCCGGTGGTGGCGAGATCGTGGCATCGCTGCACCCGAACATCGGCGCGGAGCAGCTCGGGATAGACCGATGCCGTCGAGGTCCACACCCAGCGCGGTCGCGATTCGGCTTCGATCGCAGCGACTGCATCCGCGAATCCGGGGTACTCCCGCACCGAGCTGAGCGGCGCACCGAATGCGTCGACCTCGACGATGCTTGCACCGCGACGGCCCCGGCCGTCCGCAGGATGAGGAACGACGACCGTGCGCACCCATACAGTGTGCTCCATCACGGCGACAGACCCCGACGCGCGGTGACCCCCCGATTCACCCTCGAATTCACCCGTATCGAGAGCGATCCCCGCGAGAACCGCCACTACCGTGGTAGTGGAGGGACTCCGCCGCTACCCCCGACGCGCGGCGGGGTCCCCCATTTCGTTCGTGGGCCCGTCGCTTTCGCCCGCATGCTCGGAGCTGCCGGAGGATTCGCCCGTATCGTCACGATCGTCCTCACCGGCGTCCACGCTGTCGTTCGAACGAACCGTGTCGGTCGCGACCGCAGAATCCCGAACCTGCTGTCGCGACGGCCGCCAGGGCAGACGCACGGGTGCGTCCGCGGCCCGGTGGAAACCGACGCGGTCGTAGATCCACGTCACCAGGGCGCCGACGACGAGACCGAACACGACGCCGACGATCGTCATCGTCACGCCGTGGCCGAGCCCGGCGTCGGGTCGTCCGTCGAAGTAGAGGATGGACCGCACCGCGAGATAGATCTGGTGCATCGGCTCGAAGGTCGACAACCATTCGAACATCCGCGGGGTGGCCTCGATCGGAATGGTGCCACCGGACGACGGCAGGCCGAGCACGATGAACACGATCAGGTTCACCAGCAGGCCCGCCGCGCCGAAGATCGACATCACCGCGAGGGACGTGATGCCCACGGCCGAGATCGCGAGCGCCCCGTACTCCCACAGCAGCAGCGCGCGCGGCGCCGGCATGCCGAGTGCGGTGGCGATCCACACATACAACGCCGAGACGATCAACGACATGACCACCGTGATGCCCCACTTGAGTGCCAGCACCTGCAGGCGCGACATCCGGGTGGTCTCCCGCGCGATGTAGAGGGGGCCGTATTCGGTGGGCACGAAACCGAGGGCGCTGTCGACGACCGCGTTGATGATCGTGGCGCCGGTGAAGCCGGCCAGGATCAGCAGCAGGGTGTAGAAGAAGGCGGACAGGCCGGCGCCCGTCCCGTCGGGCAGCGGCTTGTGCTCGACGGTGAGTGCATCGATCGGCTGGGTCAGGACGAGGCTGGAAGCTCCGGACAATTGCAGGTCGGGTGCCGACTCTGCGAGCGTCGCGGTGACGGTCTCGGTCAGCTGCTGCCCGACCGTGTCGTTCACCTGGGTCAGCGCGCGGTCGCCGATCGTCGTGACGATGCCCGTCGCGAACGCGCCCGTCCGGGGATTCGTGTAGAGGGTGATGATCGGCTTCTCGATGTCACCGGGAACGACCGAGGCCTGCGCGAGGATCGAGATGCGTTTGGTGAAGTCGCTCGGGATGACGATCGCGCCGTACAGGCTGCCGTCGTCGAGGCCCTGGTTGGCGGCCGAGATTCCCATCCGTCGGAGGTCGATCTCCTCGGGATCGATGCCGTCGAGGATGCCCTCGGTGATCTGGTCGCCGAAGTTCTGTCGCTCGTCCGATCCGGGCAGCACATCGCCGACGTCCTGATTGACGATGGCCATCGGGAACTGTCTCAGGTTCTCGCTCGGATCGAGGAGTGCGCCGAGATAGAAGTAGGCCAGGGCACTCATCATCGCTGCGACGACAGCGAAGGGCGCGAGCCAGAAGCGCGGGCTGCGAAGGGTGCCGTGGTGCGGATCGGTGGTCGACTGGGTTGAACTCACCTATCAATTGTGCACACAGATGTGTGCTCTTGGAGGGCTCGAGTGCTCGAATGCACGCGAGGTCGGGTTGCGTGATCTGTCACTCGAAGGAGACCTCCCCGCCCGAATTGCCGGAAAGCTTCGGAGATCGACAATTTCGGTTTGTCGTATCGGACCCCGCGGTCCGTGTTTCGATGTGGTCGACGGACGGATCCGACAGAATGGGTGGAGGGAACGATGGCGAACGGATTTCGGCGGGTACTGCGAGCGGGAGCGGTCGCCGCAGTGACCGGAGGGATCGTCCTCGGCGGCGCCGGCATCGCGGCGGCGCAGGACGAGTGGCCGGTCCAGCAACCCAACAGCCCGATCTACGTGTTCGAGGCGGACCCCGCCAACTGGCTCACGCCGGACGAGCTTGCCTACTGGAATCCGCTGGTGAACGAGCCGCGGCTGACCTCGCCGTTCGGCGCGAACACCCGCATCGTGTGCCAGGGCTTCCACGGCGTGACGACCGATTGCTGGCAGGCCGACCTCGAAGGCCGTCCACACAAGCTTCAGCGTCTGCCCGCGAACCTGCCCAACGTGACGGGGTCGAGCGCACCCGGCGGAGGCGTCGGGCACTTCGTGTATCCGCTCTTCTGATCCGCACGGGGCGTCAGCGGTCGTCCCGAGAGCTCGGGGTGCCCGTGCTCTCGAGATAGAGGAGCACCGCCCGTACCCGCCGACTACGGTCGGCTTCGCGCGGCAGGTCGAGCTTCACGAAGATCGAATTGACGTGCTTCTCGACGGCACTGACCGACATCGTCAGACGACCGGCGATGCCGCTGTTCGTCAGACCCTGGGCGAGGGCCTCGAGCACCTCGCGTTCGCGTTCGGTGAGGGCGGCGATGGGGTCGGCGCGGCGGGTGTTCGCGAACAGTTGCCGCACCACCTCGGGATCGAACGCCGTCCCGCCCGCAGCCACTCGTTCCAGATCGGTGAGGAATGCCCCCACGTCCGACACACGATCCTTGAGCAGATAGCCGACGCCACCCCACCCGTTCGTGAGCAGACCGGTGGCGTTCCGGTGCTCGACGTATTGCGACAGCACGAGCACAGCGACCTGCGGGTGTTCCTCCTTGATGCGCCGCGCCGCGTCGATGCCCTCCGTCGAGTAGGTCGGGGGCATACGCACGTCGAGCAACACGAGGTCGGGCACCTCGCGCTCGACGACGTGGTGCAACTCGACGGCGTTGCCCACACCGGCGACCACCTCGTGGCCTTCGTCCGCGAGCAACCGGGACAGGCCCTCGCGAAGAAGGGTCGAATCCTCGGCTATCACGATGCGCACGGGATCCTCGCTTCCACGACGGTCGGCCCTCCGCGGGGGCTGTGTACGGAGAACTGCCCGTCCAGCGCGGCGACACGGCGCGCGAGACCTGTCAGCCCGGAGCCCGTCATCTCGGCCCCGCCACATCCGTCGTCGACGACCGTGACCGTGACGACGTGACCGTCCGCCGCGACGGTCACCGACACACTGTCGGCGCCGGAGTGCTTCGTCGAGTTCGTGACCCCTTCCGCGGCAACGTAGTACGCGGCTGCCGCGACATCGTGTGGTGGTTCCGGGTCGATCGACAGATCCAGGTCGACGGGGAGGAAGGTGTGCGCGGACAACCCTTCCAGCGCCGCGGCGAGTCCGTGCTCGTCGAGCGCGGCCGGGTATATCCGCCACGCCACGTCGCGCAGTTCGGTGAGCAACGCCTGCGCCTGGGCGACGGCGTTGTCGAGGTCGGCGACGAGGTTCCCGCCGCCGCGTTCGGCGGTGCGACGCGCGCGACCGACGTCGAGTGCGAGCGCGACGGCCCGCTGCTGGACGTCGTCGTGCAGGGCGCGTTCGATCCGCCGACGTTCGTCGTCGATGGCGGTGACGACGTCGGCGCGGGTGCGCTGCAGGTCGCGGAGGCGATGCTGCGTGGCATCGTCGCCGAGCAACCGCAGGGCTGTGCGGACGTCCCACTGGCCCACGATCATCGCCATCCGGACGGAGAGATAGATCATCACGGCGGCGACGAGGAGCGAGACGAGACCGTCGGCGACGGAGATGCGACCGCCTGCCAGCAGGACGAACGCCCAGCCCCCGTAGCCGGTCGCGGAGATCAGGACGAGCAGGACGACGAGGCCGACGAGCGGACCGTAGGCCAGGCGGACGAGGAAATATCCGGTCGGCTCGCGATCCGGAAGATCCCGGACCGCCTCGGCGTCGAACCATCGCACGAGACGAATACGGTCGCGTTCGGCCGCGCGACCCGGTCCGTCGGTGGTACGGCGAGCCGATGCCGCCACACCCGTCACCGCGGTGACGATCCCGAGCAGAAGCCCGACGACGGCGCGGACCGAGGTCCCGAGTGAGCGCCGAAGGTGATCGATCACGGACCGACCCTAACGGGCGCGAATCGATCGGACACGGCGGACGACGAACACCGCCACTGCTGCGACCACCGCGACGATCACGAGTTTCTGCAGCACATCGGCATACGGTTCGACGACTCCCCAGTTCTCACCGAGGAGGTATCCGGCGAGTACGAAGATCGAGTTCCACAGGGCGCTACCGAGGGCGGTCAGGACGACGAACCGACCGACGGGCATGGCCTCCACCCCGGCGGGAACCGAGATCACGCTCCGCACGAGCGGCACCATCCGGCCGAGGAGCACCGACTTCTCGCCGTGCCGGGCGAACCACTCTTCGCCGCGCCGCAGATCGGAGGTGTTCACCAGGGGGAGTCGCTCGACAACGGCATACATCCGCTGACGGCCGAAGGCGCGTCCGGCGAGGTAGAGCAGCAGTGCGCCGACGAGGGAGCCGAGGGTGGTCCACGCGACGGCCGAGACGAGGGAGATCTCCCCGCGGGAGGCCGCGAAGCCGGCGAGGGGAAGGATCACCTCGCTCGGGATCGGCGGGAAGAGGTTCTCCGCGGCGACCGCGACACCGGCACCGGGTGCTCCGAGCATCTCCATCAGCTGTAGCGACAGACCCGCGAGGCCGTGGAGTTCGTCCGTGGGGGACTGCGTGAGGGTGTGTGCGAGGTTCATGTCCGGAACACTATGAGCGATGAACGTGCAGGTCGCTGCGGTTTTCCGCCGACTTCGCGGCGATCGGAGTGCGGTTTTCCACAGTCCTGCCGAATGCCGGTCGCTCGACCGGATAGTAAATAGATGAATTATCCCGGATCTGCGGTACTGTGACCGCATGTCCAGACCCCGCGACCTCGACTACTGGTCCTTCGTCGAACTCGCACAGGAGCGTCTGAACAGCAAGTTCGGCGGCGAACATCACCGCAGCGCAACCGAAGTCCTGCTCACCCTCAATCGGGCCTCGGATATCGTCACCTACGACCTCGAGGCCGCGGTCCACCGTCCGCGTGGCCGGTCGTGGTCGGCCTATCGGCTCATGTTCGTCATCTGGCTCGCGGGCCCGATCGAACCGAACGTCGCCGCGGGGCTCACCGGGATGAGCCGCGCCGCCGTGTCCAACCTCGCGAAACCGCTGGTCGAGGCGGGAATCCTGGAGAAGACTCCGGTCAGTCACGACGCGCGTTCGGTGCAGTTGTCGCTCACCGAAGCAGGGGAGAAGGAGATCCGCGACAGCTTCCGTGCTCAGAACGAGCGCGAGGATGCCTGGGTGGAGGTGCTCACCCCCACCGAGCAGCAGATTCTCGTGATGCTCCTGAACAAGCTGATCACCAACCGCAGCCAGTTCGACGTGCGCGGACGCAACTGACACAGCCTCGTGACCTCTCCGTGGTTGCGCTCACACCCTCGGATTAGTTAACGTATTTACTAATTCCAGGCGAGCGACCTTCCCTCGCACGCCCGAGATCCGCGAGGAGTCAAATCATGGCGTTCTACAGACAGCTCGGCGTCATCCCGCCTAAGCGTCACACCCAGCACCGCGACGAGAACGGCAACCTGTACTACGAAGAGCTGATGGGCGAGGAGGGCTTCTCGTCCGACTCGGCGCTGCTCTACCACCGGTACATCCCGTCGGCGATCGTCGACGCGACCGAGTGGAAGCTGCCCGATCAGACCACCAGGCCCAACCATCCGCTCGAGCCGCGGCACCTGAAGCTGCACGATCTGTTCCCCGAGACGATCTGGGCCGAGACGGATGTCGTGACGGGTCGTCGTCTGGTCCTGGGCAACGCCGACGTCCGCATCTCGTACGTCGTGTCGACCGAGCCCTCGCCGCTGTACCGCAACGTGGTCGGCGACGAGATGGTCTACGTCGAGTCCGGTGAGGCCACCGTCGAGACGGTCTTCGGTCCGCTCGAGGCGAAGGCCGGCGACTACGTCCTGCTGCCGATGGCCACCACCCACCGCTGGGTACCCAAGGGCGACGCACCGCTGCGCGCCTACACGATCGAGGCCAACAGCCACATCGTGCCGCCCAAGCGCTACCTGTCGAAGTTCGGGCAGTTCCTCGAGCACGCGCCGTTCTGCGAACGCGACCTGCACGGACCGACCGAGCTGATGCAGGTCGAGGAGGAGAACGTCGAGGTGCTGGTCAAGCACCGCACCTCGCAGGGCATCGTCGGCACCCGCTACCTGATGCCGCACCACCCCTTCGACGTGGTCGGCTGGGACGGCTGCCTGTACCCGTACACCTTCTCGATCCACGACTTCGAGCCCATCACCGGTCGCGTCCACCAGCCGCCGCCGGCGCACCAGGCGTTCGAGGGCAACAACTTCGTCATCTGCAACTTCGTGCCCCGCAAGGTGGACTACCACCCGCTGGCCGTACCGGTGCCGTACTACCACTCGAACGTCGACTCCGACGAGGTCATGTTCTACTGCGGCGGCGACTACGAGGCCCGCAAGGGATCGGGCATCGGCCAGGGTTCGATCTCGGTGCACCCCGGTGGTCACGCGCACGGCCCGCAGCCGGGTGCCTACGAGCGCAGCATCGGTGTCGAGTTCTTCGACGAACTTGCCGTCATGGTCGACACCTTCCGCCCGCTCGAACTCGGTGAGGGTGCGCTCGCGTGCGAGGACGCCGCCTACGCCGGCAGCTGGAACCGCAATGCAGGAGCGGCCAAATGACTTTCGGACCTCTCCTGACCGGACTGTGCGACGACGCTGCGCTGTTCCCTCCGGGCAACGCCCCGCTGCCCGTCGCCGTCCCCGCCCACGCCGGGCACCGCTCGTCCGCGCACGCACCGCTCGTCGGAGCGTTCGTCTTCCCGGCCGGTCGCCTCGGTGAACTCGCAGATCACCTGGCGCAGCACCCGTATCCCGGTGAGCTGGCCCTGAGCCTGACCGCACCGACCGGCACCGCCGCCGTCCGGCCCGCACTCGAGCAGGTCGACGCAATGGACTCGGTGTCCGTGGTGGCCCTCGAGATCGCGGTCCCCGCAGAGCAATCCGTCGACGAGCTGTTCGCGGCGCTCGACGAGATCAGGGTGAGTCGACCGGATATCGATGTATTCGTCGAGGTTCCGCGTGACGAGCGCCGAGCCGAGATCCTCGCCCGACTGACCGGGACGCCGTACGCCGCCAAGTTCCGCACCGGCGGGATCGTGGCGGAGGCTTATCCGGACGAAGCCGAGCTCGCCGCAGCGGTCTCGACGGTCGTCACCACGGGAGTTCCGTTCAAGGCGACCGCCGGTCTGCACCACGCGGTGCGCAACACCGACCCGAGGACGGGCTTCGAACAGCACGGGTTCGTGAACCTGTTGGCCGCGGTGGACGCGGTGCTGTCCGGAGCCGACATCGACGAGGTCGCGTCCGTGCTGGCCGAACGTGACGGGGCAGTGCTCTCCGCACGTCTCGGCGCACTCTCCGACGACCGGGCCGCAGAGGTCCGGCGCCGTTTCCTGTCGTACGGCACTTGCAGCATCGCCGAACCGCTCGAGGATCTGCTCGGCCTCGGTCTGGCACCCTCGACCGTTTCCCCGATCACCGAAGGAACGAACGCATGACCACCATCGCCATTCCGGAGGGCTCGCTCTTCGGCCTCGACAACCTGCCGTACGGCATCTTCTCCACGGCCGACAGCGAACCCCGCGTCGGTGTCCGCGTCGGAGATTCGGTCCTCGACCTGAGCCGTGTCTTCGAGGACGACATCGTCTTCGCCGAGCCGTCGCTCAACGCGTTCATGGCCCGGGGCCGCGCCCGGTGGGACGAAGTCCGCGCTGCGATCAAGGAACTCGTCGCCGGTGACGTCGCCGACGAGGCCGTCTTCGCCGTCGCCGACGTGACGATGCACCTGCCGATCGAGGTGGCCGACTACGTCGACTTCTACGCGTCGGAGAACCACGCGTCGAACCTCGGCCGGCTGTTCCGCCCGCAGAATCCCGACCCGCTGATGCCGAACTGGAAGCACCTGCCCGTCGGCTACCACGGCCGGTCGAGCACCGTCGTGACCTCGGGCGTCGACATCGTGCGTCCGTGCGGACAGCGCAAGGGTCCCAACGATCCTGTGCCGGTCTTCGGTCCGTCGATCCGCCTCGACATCGAGGCCGAGATGGGCTTCATTGTCGGTGTCGGCTCCCCGATGGGTTCGCGGATCACCCCCGACGAGTTCGCCGACCACTGCTTCGGCGCGGTCATCCTCAACGACTGGTCGGCCCGCGACATCCAGGCGTGGGAGTACGTGCCGCTGGGCCCGAACCTCGGCAAGTCCTTCGCGACGTCGATCTCACCGTGGGTCGTCCCGATCGCCGCGCTCGAGGCCGCCCGCATCGACACCCCGGTGCAGGACCCGGAACCGCTGCCGTACCTGAAGGGCACCGAGAAGTGGGGCTTGGACATCGATCTCGAGGTCGAGTGGAACGGGCACGTCGTGTCGCGCCCGCCGTACGCGCAGATGTACTGGTCGCCCGCGCAGATGCTCGCCCACACCTCGGTCAACGGTGCCGCGACCCGCACCGGTGATCTGTTCGGCTCCGGCACCATCTCGGGCCCGGAGAAGGACCAGCGCGGCGCCTTCATCGAACTGACCTGGGGCGGAGCAGAACCCGTGCAGGTCGGCGACGAGACGCGCACCTTCGTCGAGGACGGCGACGAGATCGCCATCTCTGCCACCGCGCCCGGCCCGAACGGGACCCGCATCGGCTTCGGTGAGGTCCGCACCCGCATTCTTCCCGCGATCGGGGAATAGAGGAAACAGGTCCGTGCGTCAGCCGGAGCGCCACCGGCCGGGCCGATCGGCGATGCCCGGAACCCACGAGGTTCCGGGCATCGCTGTTTTCCGGGGTCGGTCAGTCGACCGAAAGAATGTCGCCCACAGAGCAATCCAGTACGCGGCACAGGGCGGTGAGGGTCGAGAAGCGGATCGCGCGGGCGCGTCCGTTCTTGAGTACCGACAGGTTCACGACGCTCACTCCCACCTGCTCGGCCAGTTCGGTCAACGTCATCCCGCGGTCCGCGAGCAGCCGGTCGAGGTGACACAGGACGGCGTGCTCACTCTCGGGTGGCATCAGACCAGGCCTTCGTTGTCGCGGGCCATACGGCTTCCGATCCGCAGGACCACTGCCACGGCGGACAACGCCATGCAGAAGACGTACGCGTACCAGAACTCCGGGCCGATCGGGGCGTTGTCGAGAACGTCGTTCATGTCCACGTCGCGGATGAGCATGTTGGTGCCGAGCGTTCGAGGGATGGTCGGCACGAAGACCGTCGCGATGGCGATGGTGGCGGCGGCGTTCACGAGCCGGATGACGCCACGGTCGAACAGTCGCCCGCGGACGAATCGGACCACGATCCAGCTCAGCAGGCCCAGGGCCGCCAGGTAGCCAAGGGTCTGTAGGGCTTCGGCGGAGCGCAGGAATCCGACGGTGACGGGGGAGAGTTTGTCGGTGGGGGCATCGATGACGGTGGTCGAAGCGGTCGCGAGGTCGGTGCCGTTCGGCGTGCTGAGCACTGGGGAGGTCGGGTCGTCGAACTCGACCCGTGCCGTCACGATGCCGTCGTTCAGCGAGCGGAGGAGCCCGCCGACGTAGTCGAAGAGCACGATCACCGAGGTCAGCGCGAAGACCGAGAGCGACGCCCACAGTTCGGTGCGGTCCTTCTTCGACGTCTCGGTGGGGGAGAGCGTGTCGGGTTCGGCGCCCGGGCTCTGGGGGTGGTCGGTGTCGTGGGTGGAATTCATGGTCGTCTCCGAACTCGCCGGACGGCGGGGCTATCGATTGTCGATACCATCGATAATCGTTATACCTATCGATAAACGATATGTCCAGAGGTGGGGGCGCCCGCCAGTCCTGCTCGGAGCGGATCAGGGTAGGCGACGCTCGATCGCGTCCCGCGCTGCCAGCGCCTTCGCGCCGTAGTCGGCGAAGAGGTCGGGTGTCAGCCGCGAAGCCGGACCGGAGATGCTGAAGCAACCGCGCACGGTGCCACCGCGCCCACGCAGCGCGACGGCGACGGCGGCGATGCCGTCGTGCAGCCCTTGTTCGGTCACGGCATACCCGCGGGCGCGGATCTCGGCGATCTCCTCGCGCAGCGCCGCCGGTTCGGTGACGGTGCGCTCGGTCAGTGATGGGAGTTCGGTCGCGAGGAAGTCTTCGATCCGTTCGTCGGGCAGCGACGCGAGATAGGCCTTGCCGGTCGACGCGGCGTGGAGGGGAAGGCGCGTGCCGAGGGCGAGGAAGGCGCGCAGCTGATGGGGACTGTCGAGTCGCTCGATCAGGACCAGCTCGTTCCCGTCCGGCACGGCGAGATGGACGGTCTCACCCGTCTCGGCCTGCAGGCGGTTCAGTTCCGGGAGTGCGACCTCGCGTAGGTCGTCGCCGGACGACATCGCACTGCCCAGGCTGAACGCGCGGCCGGTAATGACCCACTGCCCGGCGTTCGCCGTCGAGGGGCGCAGCCAGCCGGCCTCGGCGAGGGTCCTGAGGCATCGCTGGACGGTGCTCTTGGGGACGTCGAGGCGCTTGCTCAACTCCGACAGCCCGACCGGTTGCGTGGTCGCGACCTCTTCGAACACGCGGAGTGCGGTGAGAACGCTGTTCATCGGAACCTTTCACGCGTCGTTGACGGCAGGCGTCACGGAATATAGGTTGAGCCGGACTGCATCGTAGCACATCGGTCCACAATATGGATCAGACGCTGCGCGACACCGTCCGGCAGGACGTCGAGAAGGGACCCACCGATGACCACCACGCCCGTGCCGTTGCTGACCTCGCTCACCGAGTCCGGAGCAGGCGGCGACAACCGCAGTGCCGTCCGAGTCGGAGACGTCTCGCTCACCCGATCCGAACTGATCGCGGCTGCCGCCGCTGTGGCCGACGAGGTCGCAGGCTCCTCGCGGGTCGCTGTCGACGCCACCGCGAGCATCGAGACGGTGATCGCCACGACCGGATGCCTCATGGCCGGTGTGGCCGCGGTGCCCGTGCCGCCGGATTCCGGTCCTGCCGAGCGCGCCCACATCCTGAAGGACTCGGGTGCGCAGGTGTGGCTCGGCACGGCCCCCGAGGATGTCACCCTGCCTGCGATCCCTGTCGACGCGAGCGCGCGTTCGTCGTCCTCGCACGCCGAGGCGGACCCGGGCAGCGCCGCAATGATCATGTACACCTCGGGAACCACGGGCGCCCCCAAGGGGGTCGTGCTCTCGCGGTCCGCCGTGGCGGCCGGTCTCGACGGTCTTGCCGAGGCATGGAACTGGACGTCCGACGACACGCTCGTCCACGGACTTCCCCTGTTCCACGTCCACGGACTCATCCTCGGTGTCGTCGGCGCGCTCCGGCAGGGCTCGCCACTCGTGCACACGGTGCGACCGAAACCCGAAGCCTATGCGGCAGCCGGTGGTTCGCTGTACTTCGGTGTTCCCACCGTGTGGTCGCGGGTCGCTGCCGACGAATCATCCGCTCGCGCACTGTCGTCCGCACGCCTCCTGGTCTCGGGCAGTGCGCCCCTTCCCGTTCCGGTCTTCGAGCGCATGCTCGCCCTCACCGGCTCCGCGCCGATCGAGCGGTACGGGATGAGCGAAACGATCATCACGATCAGCACACGCCACGACGGTGAGCGCCGGCCCGGCTGGGTGGGACTGCCGATCCAGGGCGTCTCCACCCGCCTGCGCGACCAGGCCGGCAACCTCGTGCCGCACGACGGCGACACCCTCGGCCAGTTGGAGGTGTCCGGCGCGACCCTGTTCGACGGCTACCTGAACAACCCCGAGAAGACCGCCGAGTCGATGACCGAGGACGGCTGGTTCAAGACCGGCGACATCGCCGTGATCGACGACCAGGGTTTCCACCGCATCGTCGGCCGCGAATCGGTCGACATGATCAAGTCCGGCGGCTACCGGATCGGCGCCGGCGAGGTGGAGCATGCGCTGCTGAACCATGCCGGCGTGCAGGAGGCGGCGGTGGTGGGTGTGCCGGACGACGATCTCGGACAGCGGATCGTCGCCTACGTCGTCGGGGATCTCCGTGATCCGGGCGAACTCTCGGACTTCGTCGCGCAGACCCTGTCGATCCACAAGCGCCCCCGCGAGATCCGTACCGCCGACGCTCTTCCGCGCAACGCCATGGGCAAGGTGCAGAAGAAGCTTCTCGTCGAGGACTACCTCGCCGGGAAGTGACCCGGTCTACCCGATCCGGACTTCGTCGCCGACGGTGATGTCGCCGGGAGTCGGGACGGTCGCGTAAACACCGATGCACGGCATCGGCTTGCCCTCCGGCACATTGGGCACCTGATGCGCGGTCATCACCTCACGCAGCATGTCGCGCCGCGCGGGAACCTCCTGATGGGGGAGCGTCACCATGACGCACCGCGCGGTGCGCTCGTGCGGTTCGAGGACTGCCGAGCCCACCGACACCCGTCGGCCGATCCATTCGTCCTCCACGAAACCGGTCGTGTCCGGAGTGTCGACGACCAACTGCGGCCGGAACCGCCGCAACGCGACATCGGTGGGGTCGCCGGTGCCGAGCGCTTCGACCGCGGAGCGGGAGACGAGATGCACCGGCGCCTCGTCGTAGGTGCGGTCGCGCGGTTCGAGCCGCACGTCGTGACCAACCAGCTTCGACAGCAGGTCGTCGACCTCGGGATCGTCGCCGCGCACCACCGTGCCGTCGGCGAGCGTGAGTTCGAGTGCCGCCGGATCGCGGGGGTCGTCGTCGTTCAGAAGTCGTGCGGAGCAGGTCAACAGCAGTCCGTAGCGTCGGAAACGCTTCGCACTCGCGATGTTTCCGGTTTCGGCGTCGACCAGCGCCCACAGGTGGTCGCCGCGCACACCGTCCGCTTCGATCGCTGCGGCGTCGATCCGTTCTCCTCCGAACGATTTCACCGGATAACGCCACACCTGATCGATACGCACGACTCGTGAGCATACGGGGAACTGGGGAAAATGTTACGTGCGATTCCAACTCGCGGACGAAAACACCCGAGTCTCCGCCATGTTCTTCAACGGCGCATTGCAGATGACCTCACCACTGTTGGAACCGATGAGCGAATCCACCGCACCACTGCTCGCGATCTACCCCAATCGCAGAAACATGAGGTGGACACGTGGATGCTGCGCCGTGCCGCGGTCGATGCACGCCGCCGACTCCCGAAGCTGGATGACCCGAATCCCTCGACCTTGCTGGCTCAACGGAAGCTGCCGTCGCAGCTGACCGCGCTACGCGCTCTCCATGTCCCCGCATCCAAACAGCACGCAGAAAAGGGACGGGACCGACAGGCCTATGAAGAACTCCTGCGGTCGCAGCTTGCCCTCGGAGTGCTTCGAAACGCACAAGCCGCAGAAGTCGGCATCGCCCACAAGCCCACCGGGCGACTGCTCGATGCATGGTTGGCCGGCCTGCCGTACACCCCACAGGTGCACAGCTGCGGGTGATAGCCGATATCCACACCGACATGACCGCCTCCGGCCGATGAATCGGCTGCTGCAGGGAGACGTCGGCGCCGGAAAGGCCCCCGCCCTGGCAGCCACTGCGTTTGCGTTACTGGTAATCGAAGGCGGCTTTCAGGCGGTCCTCATGGCCCCGACCGATATTCTCGCTCGGCGCAACACTTCGAAGAGATCGCCGAAGCATTACGGCGGGACTGCTGCACGGATAGGTGACATCTGATCTGTGGTGCCGCAAGGCACTGCTGGAAGGATGTGCCCTGTGCCGA